>VGIR01000012.1 GCA_016867815.1 candidate division WOR-3 bacterium
AGAGCTGGGGGAGGAACTTGCCAGAGAGCTGGGGAGAGAGTCTACCAGAGAGCGGGGGGAGGAGCCTACCGGAGAACGGGGGGAAGAGCTTACTAGAGAGCAGGGGGAGGAGCTTGCCGGAGAGTTGGGGAGAGAGTCTACCAGAGAGCTGGGGGGAGAGCCTACCGGAGAGCTGGGGGAAGCATCCCCCCAGGGGAGGAGTGGATAGCCCTCGTATTGCCCCCGTATGGCTTTTACCGCGATTCTGGACTAGGTATCCATCGGGATTGGGGCACTGCTGTATTCCGCCCGGGAGTCAGGCCGATAGCCGCAGTCGTTGGCCGGTTCGGCGGGCGGTAGGAACCTCGTACAGGGCCGGATGACCTCCCGGATGTCCGGGGATATGTCTACCCATATGACCTCAGGGATACCCCGAGGGTAGACCGGGGAGGACCGGGTAGGGTAGCCAGCCGGGGTACCCGCCCGGTAGCCCGTCGGGTAGCGGTCTGAGTAGCGGGTAGGGTGGCCCGGACAGCTCTTCTCCCTGTACCCCACGGTGGTGCCGACCGGTTTGCCCGCCGATATGGCCTGGGAGTAGACCTCGGGGTAGCTTGAGGGGCTGAATCCGGGATAGGGGGGAGATGCTTGAGGGCGGACTACCCCCCTACTACCCCCGGACGTGGAATGCGTGACTTACGCGATGTCATTTGGGCTAGAAACACCTGTTTAGGGGTCTGAAGGTCCTGTCTAGGCTGGTCGAGGGCCATTTGCAGCGGGTTAGAAGACCCACAACCTGTAGTATGGGCTGGGCGTCGGACCACAATTCTGCCGCCCACTCCTCGGCCCACGGGCCGCCTGGGGGGTAGCGGCGGCGGACTCAAGAAGTCAAAGACCAAAAGCTAGAAGTCAGAAGCCAGCGCGGCGAGCATCGAGTCGAGCAACGTCGCGAACAACCGCTGGAGCAACGACTGGCTCGACTTCGCGAAGAACGCGCGGTACAGCAGAGGATTCAGGTTGAGGTTGAGGTCAAGGTTGAGGTCGGGATGAAGCGAAGGACACAGCTCAAGATACAAGCGAGTACGCAACCGGCGATACTCCTGCCGATACTTCCCGACGTACTTCGACGGGTGCTTCGCGAGACTCAAGTGCGCGCAGCGCAGGTTCCAGATTAAACGCTCCGACGTGTTCAACATCGCGGCTCCGATCAGGCCGTAGCGCTGCCGCGGAAAGCGGGGACAGTCCCGCGGAGCGCCGACGTCGAACTTGGCGCGGTACAGTCCCCGTTTCCCGCACGTGCACCTGTCACCCCGTTGGGGCGAAAGCCGTCCTGCGGACTCGCTGCCGGACCCCGGCCGTGTCCTTGACTTGGCGTCCGGGCGATGTATCCTTTGCGCCTTGAAGATACTGGTGACGAGCGCGTTGCCATACGCCAACGGGGAACTCCACTTCGGACACCTCGCCGGTGCCTATCTGCCCGCCGACATCTTTGTTAAGTATCACCGCCTGAAGGGTTCGGACGTCGTCTACATCTGCGGCTCGGACGAGCACGGGGTGCCGATCACGATCGCGGCCCAGCAGGCGTGCGTTTCGCCCCAGGAAATCATCGATCAGTATCACCCGTCCATCAAGCGTTCGTTCGAGGAGTTCGGGATGGAGTTCGACAACTACTCCCGGACCTCGCTGCCCATCCATCACAAGACCGCGCAGGAATTCTTCCTAAACGTCTACCGGAAGGGCCTCCTGCAGCCGAAGACGACGCGCCAGCTCTATTGCCCGAAGGACCGGATGTTTCTTGCCGACCGGTACGTCGAAGGTACGTGCCCGAACTGCAAGTCCGAGGAGGCGAGAGGCGACCAGTGCGAGGCGTGCGGCCGCTGGATTGAGCCGTTCGATCTCGTCAACCCGCGCTGCAAGACCTGCGGTACCACGCCGGAGATACGCGAGACCACGCACTGGTTCTTCGCTCTCTCGAAGTACCAGGAGCGGTTGAAGGAGTGGGTCGCATCCAAGCCGGACATGAAGCCGAACGTGAAGCGTTTCTGCGAGGGTTGGTTCGAACGCGGGTTGCAGGACCGGGCGGTGACGCGCGATCTGACCTGGGGCGTGAAGGTGCCGCTGCCCGAGGGACAGGAGAAGGTGATGTACGTCTGGTTTGACGCGCCCATCGGCTACATCTCGTCCACCAAGGAATGGGCCGAGCGGATCGGCAGGCCGGACCGGTGGAAGGACTACTGGCACGACCCGGACACGAAGCTGGTCCATTTCATCGGCAAGGACAACATCGTTTTCCATGCGATTGTCTGGCCAGCGATGTTGATGGCGCACGAGGGGCTGGTGCTGCCCAAGGACATCCCGGCGAATGAGTTCCTGAACCTGGAAGGCGCCAAGCTCTCCACGTCGCGGAACTGGGCGGTGTGGCTGCCGGACTATCTGAAGCAGTTCCCGGCCGACCCGCTGCGCTATGCTCTGGCCGTGAACCTGCCTGAGAACCGGGACGTGGATTTCACCTGGCGCGACTTCCATGCGCGGAACAACAATGAGCTGGCCGACGTGCTCGGTAACTTCGTGAACCGGGTCGCGGTGTTCATCAAGAAGAACTACGGCGGCAGGGTGCCGGAGGCGTGCCCGGATGACGAGCAGAGTCTCGAGGTGCTCGCGGCAATTGCCGAGGCACCCGGCAAGCTCGGCCGGATGATCGAGGCCTACGAGATGAAGGATGCGGCGCGCGAGGTGATGACCCTGCCGGCGCTGGGCAACCGCTACTTCGACTACGAAGCGCCGTGGAAGACGTTCAAGTCCGACAGGGCGAAGTGCGACCGGACGATGAACGTCTGCATGCGGCTGGTTTCGTCGCTCGAGGTGCTGCTCTACCCGTTCCTGCCGTTCACGAGCCGGAAGATGGCGAAGCTGCTGTGGGGACACGACCGGGTCCAGAGTCCAGAATCCAGAATCCAGAGGCCGGAGCGCCGATGGGATGATGCCGCGAAGCCGGCGCTGCCGTCCGAGTTGGGTCCGGCTGAGATCCTGTTCAACAAGATTGAGGACTCGGCGATTGCGGTGCAGGTAGAAAAGCTCCAAGCCACAAGCCACAAGCCGCAAGCCGGGGCGGAAATTCCCAAGTCTCAAGTCCAAAGTCCAAAGTCGGAGGCGAGGACCGTGATTACCTACGACGATTTCAAGAAGCTGGAACTGAGGGTCGCGAAGATAGTGAGCGTGGAACCGGTGCCCGGCGCGACCAAGCTACTCAAGCTGCAGGTTGACCTTGGCAGCGAGCAGCGGCAGATTGTGGCCGGCATCGCGCTTGCCTACAAGCCGGAGGAGCTAGTCGGCAGGTCGATTGTGGTCGTTGCCAATCTGGCACCGGCCGTGATTCGCGGGGTCGAGTCGAACGGCATGCTGCTCGCCGCCACCGGTCCTGCCGGACTGGCCATCGTAACACCCGAACGTGAAACCGCCCCCGGTTCGACGGTGTCATGATGTCAGTGAGTCGCAAAGAGATAGAGGGACAAAGGGATAGAGTGTCGGACTGCGGGCACTTGATTCCTCGATCCCATTGTCCCTTGAGTCTTTCTCTCTAGCCCCATGTCGCGCCGGTCCAAGGAGAACCCCGAAGGTCTGAAGATGTTCGATTCGCACTGCCATCTGACCGACGCCCAGTTCGGGGCGGACTTGGCGATGGTGCTCAAACGGGCGCACAGCGCCGGCGTCCGATACATGATGACCGCGAGTCAGAGCGTGCCGGATAGCCGGCAGGTCGTGGCCCTTAGCCGCCATCGCGAAGGAGTCTACTGCGCCGTGGGTGTGCATCCGCACGATTCCGACCAGTTCCGCAGCTGGGACGTGCAGGCGCTCAAGGATATGTGCATTGAGTCCAAAGTGAAAGCAATCGGCGAGATCGGGCTCGATTTCTTCCGCGGCATCTCGTCGCGCGGCAACCAGGAGACGGCTTTTCACGCCCAGGTAGAACTCGCCAGGATGCTGGCGATGCCGATGATCATCCACATCCGCGACGCGGCCAGCCGGGCTCGCAGCATAGTCGACGAACACGGGTACTATGCCGGAGTGTTGCACTGCTTCTCCGCCGACAAGAAGTTGGCGGAGTGGGCGGCGGAGAAGGGCCTGTTCGTCTCCTTTTCCGGCAACATAACCTACGGCGAGGAACGCCTGGAGGATATCGTCAGGGCAATTCCCCGTGACCTCTTGATGGTCGAGACCGATGCACCATTTCTCGCGCCGGCACCCAGCCGCGGGCAGCGTAACGAGCCGGCGATGATCCGGCTGACAGTGGAGAAGCTGGCGCAGTTGGTCGGCATCACTCCGGTCGAGGCCGCGGACTTGACCCGCGAGAACGCCCTGCGCTGCTTCCGCATCTGACATGAACGGGTTCAAGGGTCAAAGGGTTCAGGGGTTCGAGTTTGCGGCCAGAACCCTGGAACCCCAGACCCCCGGAACCCGTCTCTGAGACACCTCCGTCCCCGCCGCGGGCTAGGCCAGTCTTTTCTTACCCACGAGCCGGTGGCCGATGCGCTGGTCGAGGCGCTGAGTCCGGGCCCGAGCGACACCGTGCTCGAGGTCGGACCAGGCAAGGGAATACTGACCAGGCGGCTCGTGGACTTGGCCGGCCGGGTGGTCGCGGTGGAGATCGACGACCGGCTGGCAGAGGGACTGCGGGTTGAACTGGGTGGACGCGGGAACCTGGAAGTGGTCCATGCCGACTTCATGAGTTTCGACCTGGGACCGTACCGGCATCTGAAGGTGCTGGGCAACCTGCCATACAACCTCTCTTCTCAGATACTCTTCAAGCTGCTGGAATCTCTGGATGTGTGGGACGTTGCGGTGCTCACGACCCAACGGGAGTTTGCGTACCGGGTCGTCGCCTTGCCTGGGTCCAAGGCATATGGCGCTCTCTCGGTCTTCTTCGACCGCCTGACTTTCCGGGAACGACTATTCAACATCGAGCCGGAGAGCTTCAAGCCGAGACCGGATGTCGTGTCAACGTCGTTCCGTCTGAGACGCCGCGAGCAGCCGCTCTACCCGGTTCCCGATGAAGCGTCGTTCCGTCGCGTGGTCAAGGTCTGTTTTGCCCAGCGACGTAAGACGATTGCTAACAACCTGGTGGCGGGGTTGGAGCTGACAAGGGAAGCGGTTGTCGCGCACCTGGAGCAGGCGGGAATCGAACCGTCAGCCCGCGCGGAAACCCTGGGCGGCGAGCAGTTCAGGGAACTCGCAGAGGCACTTGCAGGCGGCTAGACCGGGCGAGTCTTCAACAGTTCCTGGTAGAACTCGAGGGTCCGCTGCGCTATCTTGGGCCAGGCATATTCCTGCGCGCGCCTGAGCCCGGCGTCAGTCAGCGCCCGGCGCTGAGTCTCGTCGGTCAGGACACGGATGAGAGCCGCGGCCAGGGCATCGGCGTCGCCGGGAGGAACCAGGATGCCGTCAACCCCGTCCCGCACCGTTTCGTCATATCCGGGGATCCGCGAGGCGACTACCGGTGTGCCGCTGGCCATTGCCTCGAGGAGGACGATGCCGAGGGTCTCTCCGCCCAGACCCGGTGCGCAGTAGACGTCACAGTTCGCGTAGTGACGCGGCAGTTCCTCGGGATGTGCGACGCCGAGGAAGTCGACCGAAGCCGCAATCCCAAGCTCTCCGCAAATCCGGCGG
Source organism: candidate division WOR-3 bacterium (assembly GCA_016867815.1). Classification (NCBI taxonomy): domain Bacteria; kingdom Pseudomonadati; phylum Caldifarciminota; species Caldifarciminota bacterium. The sequence continues at coordinate 5,641 of VGIR01000012.1, forward strand.
GCACGTGGTTCCACTGGACCACGACCCACTACCGCCAATCTGACGCCCGGAATCGATTTGAGTACCCTCGGCAGTGCCCGCAGCAGAGTCTCGATGCCTTTTCGTGCGTCGAGGCGGCCGAGGAACAGGATGGTGGGAGAAGCGGGATTCCGGTGTCCAGGGGTTCCAGGGCTCAGGGCCGGACGGAACCGGTTGAGGTCGATCCCGCAAGGGATGATGCGGAATTCGCCTGGAACGTAGGGCTCGGCGGCTTCCCGCGCCCGCTGGGAGATGGCGATGCGACCGTGTATCTTGGCGAGCTGCTGCCTGAACAGGAACCGGAAAGTGCTTGCCCCCGTGGTCTGGATCTTGAAGCCGGCGGTGAGGAACGTGATCAGGTTCACCGACCGGCTGTGCCGAATCGCCCAGTAGGAGATCTCCGGCCAGAACAGCCCGTGGCAGTGAACCACGTCGAATCCGCCCTCAGCCAGGAAGCGCCTTACCTCTCCGGGCATCCTGAGGCCGACCGGCACAGTCGCATATGAGCGGTTCATCGGGATGAGCATTGCCCGGCCGAATCGGGTCACCGGCAAGGAAGTCTGGCAGTCGCCGAATCCGGAGAAAGTGGTCGTCAGGATGTTCACATCCTGGACAAGGTCGCGCAGCCCCTCTGCCAGGTGGTGGACGTGTTCGCTTACGCCCGAAGGGTAGGGACGGTAGGCGGCCGATACGAGGCAGATACGCAGCCTGTCCTTTGTCCCTCGTCCCTTGTCCTGAGTCACGGTTGGCCAATCTCAAGTCTGCAACCTGAAGTCTGCAATCTCTTGAGAGACAGGTCAAGGCTGAGGTTGAGGCTAAGACAGGACATGAGTCCTTCCAACCTCCACCTTGACATCAACCTCGTTCTCCTGTGTGGCCGAAGCCCCCGGGCCCCCGGCGGGTCTCGGAGAGCGAATCGGTCTCGATCAGCTCGACATCGGTCAACGTCGCGAAGACGAGCTGAGCGATGCGGTCACCACGGCGTACCCCGTAGTTCCGGTCGGATGCGTTGAAGAGAATCACCCGGATTTCTCCTCGGTAGTCAGAGTCAATGGTGCCCGGGCTGTTCAGTATCCCTATGCCATGCTTCGCGGCCAGACCGGACCTCGGTCTCACTTGAGCTTCCGTACTCTCCGGCAGCTCTAGGGAGAGACCTGTTCCGATCGAGCCGAACCCGTGTGCCGGTATCACCATGTCCTCGGCGGCACAAAGGTCGAAGCCGGCCGAGCCCGTGGTGTGGCGGCAGGGGAGAGGGGCATCGACCAGACGCTTGAACTTGACTTTCACGGTTGCGTCTTCCACCCGGCCTTGAACACCAGCCATTGGTCGGGAAATCTGCGAATCAGGTCGTTGATCTCGGAGGCTATCAGGCCCGTGAACGCCTTGACATCTGCATTCGTGTCTCCGGTCGGAGCGAACTCCACCGACTTGTACTCCATGCGATAGGGCCGGCGGCCGGGTTCGTGCTGGAACATCATTCCGGCAATGATCACGGGGCTTCCAAAGCGCAGCGAGTAGGCTGCCGCGCCCTTGGGGTAGTGACGGTACGCGTCGAAGGCCGGACAGAGCAGGCCGTTGCCAGTCAGGTCGCGGTCGGAGACGAGGGCAAGCATGCGACCCTGGCGCAAGGATTCCAGCATGGCTTTCCGATCCTGAATGGGTATCGTTTCCATCGCCGTTGCTCCGCGGTAGCGATTGTAGGTCCTGGCCCAACCACGCGGTACCGGCTCAATCACCGCGGACATCGGATACCCACGAGCTGCCATGTAGACACCGGCGAGATCGTAGTTGCCGAAGTGGCCCGTGACAACCACAATGCCTCGCTTCTTTGACAGCTCATTGTCCACCCCGGACGTGTCCATCTCGACCAAGTCCAGAACTCGACGTTTCATTACCGGCACGCGCATCAGGTCCAGGACGTTGAGGACGTAGTGAAGGAAGAGGCGCCTGGCCGTTGCGCGAAGTTCAGACTCGGAAGTGCCGGGGCCGAGAATGTGGCGGCAGTTTTCTATGAAACGCTCACGGCCTTTGTGGTTGAAGCGGTACGTGAGAGATGCTGTGACGCGCGCAATCCTTACGACTACCCAGCGCGGCAGCATAAATTGGACAAGGGTGCCAAGCGGCATCAGCCAGGTGACGGCTGCCTGGCGTTCTCTATGTCCGGCCATGTCCCGGGCGATTGTCGGCCGCCTGAGCAGCAGCCTTGGCCAGCCTGTCGGTCTCTTTGTTCTGCTCGCGGCGAACCAGTTGTATGCTGACGTTGGGCAGCTGCAACACGATCTCCCGTGCCCTGGAGTGCAGCTGTCTCAGTTCCGGATTCTTCACCTTGTACCTGCCGGCCATCTGGAAGTAGACGAGTTCGGAATCGGTTCGGATTATCACCGATCCAGTGCCTAGTTCGCTGCTCTCACTGAGGGCGCAGAGCAGACCCTCGTATTCGGCCTGATTGTTGGTGCGGATACCGATGAAGCGGCTGATTTCCTTGAGCACGGTGCCGTCCGGGCGGGTGATGCGCACGCCGATTCCCGCCGGACCCGGATTGCCGAGTGATGAGCCGTCGATCTGGACCAGGAACCCGGCGAGCTTCGGGTCGACTATTCCTGGGCGACGATCAGAATCCGGCCGCAGGCTTCGCAAAGGTAGAGATGGTCCTGGCGGTCAACTTCCAGTATGCGCTGGGCCGGAATCGGGCTCAAACAGCCGCTGCACCGTTCCTTCCGGACCGTGGCGACGGCGATTCCCCCTTTGCTGGCGCGGACCCGCTCGTAGCGTTTCAGCAGTTCGGGCGGTATCGCAGCGATGGTTGTCTCGCGCTGCTGCTTGCGCTCGGCGATGGCGGCCTCGAGTTCCTTCGTCTCGCTCTCAAGCATCTCGACCTTGCGGGTGGTCTCGACGTCGAGGTCGGCGCTCTGCTTCTCGTTCTCCTTGACCTTGCGGTCGAGTGCCTCCGTCTCCTCCATCAGCACGATCATCCGGTCCTCGATGCCGTTCTTGAGCCGCTTCTGGCCTTCGATTTCCTTCAGGAAGGCTTTGTATTGCTCGTTCGTCTTGGCCGAGTAGAGCTGTACCGAATAGCCGGCGACCTTTTCCTCCGCGCTCTTGAGCTCGACTTCGCTGAGCTTGTAATGCTTCTTGTGATCGATGATGTCGGTCCTGGCCTGGTCCAGCTCGGCCTTGATTGCGGCGGCCGCCTTCTTCAGGTCGTTCACGCGTGCGGGAATCTGGCTAAGCTTCTCGGTCAGGGTGCGGAGTTCGGTGTCGAGTTGCTGCAGGGACCAGAGAAGCTCGAAGGACTGCTTCACCGCCGGCCCCTAAAAAGAGAGCGGGGCGTGAAGGCTGTTGCCGTCACACCCCGGTGGATGGGCGATACCTGACTTGAACAGGTGACCTCTTGCGTGTCGAGCAAGCGCTCTAGCCAAGCTGAGCTAATCGCCCGGTTGCCATGGAGCATGCTCACGTGGACTGACTATATTGATACTATGTCCGTATGTCAAGGTCGCGCAGGCGCAGCCGTGCGGCTTGACACCGGGTCGGTTTCATATATTTTAGCTTCGAGACCGAACCCACAAGGAGCAAGAATGAACCGGAAGATCGGAGTTGTCGGTGCCGGCACGATGGGCAACGGCATCGCCCAGGTGTTCGCCACGGCCGGGTACGACGTCACCCTCAACGACATAGACCAGAAGTTTGTAGACCGCGGCATCGGTGCGGTGAAGAAGTCGCTGGCCAGGATGGTAGAGAAGGCCAAGCTGACCCAGGAGGCGGCTGACGCAGTCATGTCCCGTATCAAGCCGAGTCTGGAACTCGGTGACCTCAAGGACTGCGGGCTTGTGGTTGAGGCAGCGACCGAGAACCAGAAGCTCAAGTGCGAGCTGTTCGGCAAGCTGGACAGCCTGTGCGGGCCGGACACGGTTCTCGCGACCAATACCTCGACGATATCGGTTACGGCCATCGCCGGGGTCACGAAGCGGCCGGGCAAGGTTGTCGGGATGCACTTCATGAACCCGGTGCCGTTGATGCAGCTAGTTGAGGTCGTGCGCGGCCTCGGAACTCTGCCCGAAGTGACCGATGCTGTCGTAGCGATGTCCCGGGAACTGGGCAAGACCCCGGTCGTGGTCAACGATTCACCCGGTTTCGTGTCAAACCGCGTGCTGCTCCCGATGATAAACGAGGCGATATTCTGTCTCGAAACCGGGGTGGCCGACAAGGAGGCCGTCGACACCGTGATGAAGCTGGGCATGAACCACCCGATTGGCCCACTGGCACTGGCCGACCTCATCGGTTTGGACGTGTGCCTTGCCATCATGAACGTTCTGCACAACGACCTCGGCGACTCCAAGTACCGTCCCTGCCCGCTCCTGAAGCGGATGGTCGCGGCCGGCCATCTCGGGCGCAAGACGGGCAGAGGGTTCTACGAGTATCAGAAGTAGGTCAGGGGTCTAGGAGTCGAGGATTCCAGTGGCCGGAGCACTCGACCCCTTGAATCCCGGACCCCTTGAATCCACGCCGGGCCGTCGCGTCCTGTCCGTATCCCAGGTCAACAAGCTGGTTGCCGGGATGCTGGGGGAGCACTTCTCCGATGTCTGGATTGAGGGAGAGATCTCCAACTTCCGGGCCTATGCATCCGGGCATCGCTACTTCGCTCTGAAGGACGAAGGTTCGCAGCTGCAAGCAGTCTGCTTCCGCCACTCGGCCCAGCGGCTGAAGTTCGAGCTCGAGGACGGCCTGCAGGTGGTCGCTCACGGCCGACTTGAAGTCTACCAGCCGACCGGCAAGTACCAGGTCATTCTGGACGTGATCGAACCCAAAGGCCTCGGCGCTCTGCAGAAGGCGTTCGAGCAGCTCAAGCGGAAGTTGGAGAAGGAAGGGCTGTTCGCTGCCGAGCGGAAGCGGCCGCTCCCCTCGCTTCCGCGTACGGTCGGCATAGTCACCTCGCCGTCCGGCGCGGCAATACACGACATGCTGAAGACGTTGCGGCTGCACAAGGCGCAGGTGAAGGTCGTGCTGTTTCCGGCACAGGTGCAGGGCGAAGGGGCGGCCGAGCAGATCGCCGAGGGCGTGGCAACCTTGTGCGCCCGACCCGACGTCGACGTCATCATCGTCGGCCGGGGCGGAGGATCGATCGAGGACCTCTGGTCGTTCAACGAGGAGGCAGTGGCGCGGGCAATCGCCGCCTCACGCGTGCCCGTGATTTCGGGGGTCGGACACGAAACCGATTTCACTATTGCCGATTTTGTGGCAGATGTCCGGGCGGCAACTCCGACCGCGGCTGCGCAGCTCGTGGCCAGGCCCTGGGAGGAGCTAGAGACCCGGCTGAGTGATACTGCGGGGAAGCTGCTTGAAGCGGTCGAGCAGCTCCTGTTCGAGAAGCAGCAGGCGGTCGATGAGTTGACCCGTCACCGGGCATTCGAACTCGTGGCCGCGGATCTTGCCAACCTCGGACACAGGGTCGAAAGGATGGCAAGCGCTGCTGAAGGAGCCGCACGCGCGAGCCTGAGAGACGCGGTAACTGTCCTGACCGTGCTGGATCGGAGTCTGAACAGCCTGAATCCAGTAGCGCGGATTCTGCGCCAGAAGGTTGCGCTGCAGGCCCTGGTCGCACGACTGGAGAAGCCGACGCTGGCGTTCCTGTTCCGGCAGAACGTCCGGCTCGGTCAGGCCGGCGCCAGGCTGGATGCGCTTAGTCCGCTGGCGAGCCTCGGGCGGGGCTACTCGATCTGCCTCAAGCCCGACGGCTCGATTGTCAGCCGCATCGGTGAGGTTGAGGTCGGTGAAGGCGTTCATTTGAGAGTGTCCGATGGCGCAATTGACTGCCGGGTGGAACGAACAGGAGAGAACTAGATGGCGAAGAATGAGAAGCCGACCGAGGGGATTGACTTCGAGAAGTCGCTGGCCGAGCTTGAGGGTATCGTGAAGCAACTCGAGGCCGGCAACCTGGCGCTGGACAAGTCGCTCGCGCTGTTCGAGCGCGGGGTGCAGCTGGCCAGGGCCTGCAAGGAGAAGCTGGCCGAGGCCGAGCTCAAAGTCAGCCAGTTGGTCAAGGACAAGCAGGGCATCTTCTCGGAGGAGACGTTCAAGGAAGAGCGAGATTGAGGCTCGTCCCTGGGTCCGACCCAGGACACTGCCACCAAGACACAAAGAGGGTGGAGAAGGAAACCGGCTCTGCCTGCCTGGTGTTCTTGGTGTCTTTGTGGTTCAATATCGGGTTTCGGGCTCTGGACTGAGCTTGACTCCGGGTTGGAATCGGGTAGAAGTATAGCCAGTAACACGCCTTGCTGGCAAAGGAGACACGATGCGCTGTGAGATTGACCGCGGCATTTTTGCAGAATTGCTCGCAGGCGTAACCAACGCGCTGCCGAGCAAGTCTGCCTATCCGGTTCTTAGCAACATCACGCTTGATGTGAACAACGGCAAGCTGGCGCTCGCCGGGACGGACCTCGACACCTACGTGCGCCGTACGTTCACGCTCGATGGTCAGTCGGAAAATGGCACGGTCGTCGTGTTGGGCCGTAAGCTGGCCGAAATCGTCCGCGAAATCAGCGCACCAACCATCAAGCTGTTCAGCAAGGAACGTAGCCTCAGTCTTGAGGCCGGGCGCGTGAGAGCTTCGCTCGTCAGTCTCGAACCGTCTGAGTTTCCGGAAGTCCCGAAGCTGCCGGAGGGCGTGACCATGGAGTTTCCACTCTCGACCTGGTTCGAGATGTTCGAAACGGTCTCGTTCGCGGCTTCCAAGGATGAGTCCCGGCCGGCCATGACCGGCGTCAATTGGGAGGTGTCCAAAACCGAGACCCGCATGGTCGGCACCGACGGTCACCGTCTGGCCTACGTTTGCCGCAAGGGCAAGTTCGCCGGCAAGCTTAAGGTGGTCGTATCGCCCAAAGTGTTTCCCCTGTTCCCTCGCGGAGAGGAGACGCTCACCGTGCATATGGACCCGGCGAAGGTCGGGTTTGTCTTCCAGAACGCCACCGTCATAACCCGGCAGATCGAGGGGCCGTATCCCGACTACGAACGCGTCATACCCAAGGGATATCCGGCCCGGGCCGTCATCGAACACGAGGTGTTCTCGGCTTCCTTGCGTCGCGCTGCCGTGTTCGCGCACCCGGTCGGCCGGCTGGTCGCTCTCGATTTCTCCAAGAACAAGCTCGGGCTCAAGGCTGAGACTCCGGACGTGGGGCGCAGCGAGGAAGAAGCCGAATGCAGCTATACGGGTGAGCCGGTGCGCATCGGGTTCAACGCCAGCTACATGTTGGAGATACTTCGCCGACTTCAGTCGGAGAAGGTGGCCATTGAGCTCTCGAATCCACTTTCCGCGGGGCTGTTCAAACCCGTCGACGAGAAGCCGGATACCGAGCAGACGTTCCTGTTGATGCCGATTCGGCTCGACTAGTCGGTGGAGGCGCCCGTCCGAGGTGAGCGCCTCGAGGTCCGGCTGCGCGACCGGATGCTACGAGCCTGGCCGTCATCTGACCAGAGAACCATGGCGGTGAAGCGCAAGGTGCGTTTTGTTCTTGGCGGCATCTTGGCCATTCTGCCGCTGCTGGCCGCGGCGAAGTCCTACTACTACCCTGAGATATCAACCGATGTGATGCTGCAGGCCGACGGCAGCGCGCGAATCGTCCAGGAGCGGACCTACGAGTTCGACGGCCGCTTCTCCTGGGCGGACCTCGATCTCAGAAAGCAGGGAGCTGCCGACATCCGCCTCAACCGACTGGCGCTTAAGACCAGCGCCGGCTGGCAGGACCTGACGCCGGAGCAGGGCAACAGCGACCGGTCGCTCTACCTGCGCTGGGGGTACTCGGCCGAGGACGAGCAGCGGACGTTCCTGATCGACTACACGATCCTGGGTGCGGTCAAGCGCTACGAGGACGTGGCCGAATTCTACTGGAAGGTGATCGAAGACGAGCACCAGCCCGTAAGCCGGATCTCGGTCAGGATCATCCTGCCTGGTCAATCACCTGACCTGTTCAAGATTTACGTCCATGCCGTTGCACGACCGGGAACCCTTCACTTCGCGGGCACGTTCGACACCGCGTACATCAATCAGACCGGAATCCCGCGGAACGCGTTCGTCGAGGTGCGGGCGCTAGCCAGCCCGGGCCTGTACCCTCAGGCTGCGCAAATCCCGCAGAGGAGATATGAGCAGATACTGGCGGAGGAGAAGCAGAACTTCCTGACAGCCACTTTCCGTAGCCACTTCTTCATTCCGCTGGGGCTGTTCCTCATCCTGGTGCCAGCGGTTCTGCTCATCATCTTCTACCGGAAGTTCGGACGAGAGCCGAAGCTCGACTACGAGGCCATGTACGAGCACGAACCGCCGCGCAAGGCGCCGCCCTTCGTCGTACCCCTCATACTGCACCAGAGACCGGACAAGTCCGGGATGACCCAGGAGTTGTTCCGCGGCCTCATGGCTGCCCTGCTCGGCCTGGCCAGGCAGGGCGTAGTCTCCGTGCACGAGGTCAAAGAGGGACGCAAGATCAAGTATGAGTTCAGGCTGGACAAACCCGACAAGTTGGCGGCGTCGGGTGAGTTCGACCGGATGGCGGTCGAATACCTGTTCGGCAAGTTCGGAGGTGGCGGCAACGTCCTGACCGAGGAGATGATCAAGAGCTACGGCAGGACGCATCCCAGCAGCGTCCGGGAGATGGTGTCCAGCCTCTATTCGGCCGGCATTGGATGGTGGCCCGCACAGCTCGGGGTCGAGTTCACCGAGGCTGCCAGCCGCCGGGCCTACTCAACATACTGCGGGCTCGCCGCGCTCTGCTTCATCCCCGGTGCGTGGCTGCTGCTCGGCGGACTTGCGGCAATCGCTCCTGAGTCGGCGGCCGCGAGGATCCCGCTCACCGTCGTCGCGGCTGTCCTCTGCGGGGCGGTCTACTTTCTGACCGGTCGCGTCATCACTCGCTGGGATCCGATTGCCTACCTTGAGCACAAGCGCTGGCGGAGCTTCCGCAAGTTCCTCAAGGACTTTTCGGCGATCGAGCAGGCGCCGGTCAATCTGCTCGCCATCTGGGAGGAGTACTACGTCTACGCGGTTGCGCTGGGTGTGGCCGCCGAGTTCCTCAAGCATGTCACCAGACTGGCCGAGCAACGCGGAACCGGCCTTGCCCTGCCGGTATGGTACATCGGCGCAAGCGGCATGCCGGGCGGCTCGCTTGCCTCGCTGAGCGATGGTCTGGGCGGGTTCGGCGCCTTTGCCTCCAACATGAGCAGCATGATGTCGTCCTTCTCTACCGCCTCGTCCTCCGGCGGCGGTTTCTCCGGTGGCGGTGGTGGTGGCGGCGGCGGCGGCAGTTCCGGCGCGGGCTAGCACGGCTCGGGCACCCACCACAAAGACACAAAGGCACAAAGCCGGTTTCCGGTCCTTTCCTGATCCGGTCTCTCCGGGTTCATCCTTTCCTCTTCGTGTCTTGGTGCCTTGGTGGTTGACTCCTATTCGATTCCGGTATACAATTGTCCGACAATCTGGAGTCCGCACGGTCTTTCAGACTCAGGTCGGGGGCGATTGGCTTCGACGGAGTGCCTGAGGGGCCAGAGTGCATGGCGAGGTTCCTCGGTTACCTCGTAAATCCCGACCGGGGAAACACAGCTGCCAATAACAGCTACGCACTGGCTGCCTAACTAAGGGAGCCCCTTGACCCGCGACCTCACCCGGCGCGAAGTCAGGGTATAAAAGGGTGATCTGGGTTCCGGTTGTGTCTCAGGGCCGGAACCCGAGAATCTCTGGGGCTGGGTTCACCGCGCCTGTCGGTCGGCTAACGGTGAACCGAGACACATCGACTGACTAACCATGTAGGTCGCTGGCGCCGAACTCTTCGGACGCGGGTTCAATTCCCGCCGCCTCCATATCGGTAATGGGCGGCTGCCGCTGAGGCGCCGCCCGTTAAGTTGGTAGGTTGGGCGTCAGGGGCTGGGGGCTAGGGACTAGGGACCGTGGCCCGGGGACGATTCGGGACGGGGCTACTCCTGAGAGACGACGCCGTACGCCTCGTCGACCGCTCGTTTGATGCCTTCAAACGTGAAGGACAGGGCGCACGTCGGGTACATCTCCGACAGCACTTCGGGAGCGACGTGGTCCCGGTCTATCCTGACTACAATCAAACGTTTGTCCAGTTCGATAGCCTGCTTCAGTTCCCATTCTGTCCAGGCGCTCGAGCTGGACTTCTCGCCAATCACGCAGAGGAACGCAGTCGCCGCCTTGATCTTCTCGGCTATCACGTGTTTGAGCGGTTCGGCCTGGTCGCTGTCTGGTGAGTAGATCATGGGCTGGTCATTCACACTGAGGCGGGGAAAGTCGGGGCTCTTTCCCCAGGTCAACAGGACGTCCCTGTAGTAGCCGTCGTTCTCGTACTCGTATGAGACATAGACCAGCTTCGTCCCGGCCTTCTTCTCAGTGGCGGGCTGCGGCCGGCGAATCGCGTGGGGCAGCTTGAAGTCAGCTATGGCCCGTTTTTCGGGCCTCGGACTGGTACGTTGTTGGAGAACGGCCTTGAGGTCCTCGTAGCCCTGCTGCCAGCCACGGCCGTAGAAATCTACGTAGGATTGCGATGCCAGGTAGTCCGGCAGTGGGGTGCTGTCGATTCTCGCCGGAAGTACCCTGACCCGGCGGCCGTTGAAGTCTCTGGCCGTGACCGTCTTGAGTTCCTGCTGGACCCAGCGCCACCTGAGCGAAGCCACGGAAACCAGCGGGACGACGAAGTCTACGGGCCGAACCGCGTGGGATATCCGGCTCACGAGGAGTACCCCTGCGGACATGTCCACTTCGTCAACCAAGGGACTCACGCCGTCGCGACGCAGCGTTCCAGCCAGCTTGCGGGCGAACTGGTTGTCCGCGTAGTTGTACGGAATGACCACGTGAGGCTGGCTGCCTCCCGACGGGCTTTGATTCGAACCGTTCACGCTCACTACCGCCTCCCTGCAAAGGCGCCAATCAGCCGCGTGAGGTCTGTTCGGGTCCGGGCCGGCGCATCGGGGGCCTCGGGCAGCGTAAGGGCCGCCTACCGATGAACTTCGGCTGCGGGCCGCCTCACTCGCCACATCGTAGCCGACCCGGTCTGGATGTCAAGCGGGTGAGTAGAGGCCGCAGCGGCGGTCGCCAGTTTCTCTCAGCTCGGGATAGGGTGACCGGCGGGCAGCCGCCCGTGCCGGCTCAACTCAGGTTGCGGAAGAGACGGTCCCCGCGGTCCCGCCAGAGTATCGCTGACCTCCGCGGGCTCGTCTAGCGCGTAGATGTGCGAACCATCATGCGTTGCCGGCGAGTCTCGCGCCGATCGCGGCAGACACTACGCTGCGCCTGCAGGCTGGCGAAGTACGCCGGCCGTCAATCCTGGTGCACGCGATGCGAGTCGGCAGTCAAGACCACCACAAGCCAGGCGTCCAGTACCGGGAGCCAATACCTCGCGAGCCCGGACGCGGTCCGGCCTTTGTCACGGCACAATGCTGTCTTGCTGGCTAGACGGTCATCCGATCGCCAGCATGAGATAGCTCAGCACCATGCCCACGGCTGCCAACAGCAGCCAATTGATGCTGTTCTTCATAGTATTTGTTCCTCACCGCTACCTGCCGGCCGGGCAGGGGCAGCAAGATGCTGTCCCTGCCCGGTAGGCAGTTGTCAACACTCTCGGACCGGGCGATGTTAGTTGCCGGAGCTCAGCTACCGCCCACCGGAGATGGGCTCGAAGCGCCGCACCGGCCAACGAGTACCGACGGCGCTTCCCGTTGGTGCTCGGCTCTCGACGAATGGCCTCCATCCGAACGTGCGGCACTCCAAGGGAACCTTGCCCAAGGTTCCCCTGCAGACCGGCAAACAGCCTTCCGAACCCATGCGTTCGCAAGCTGTCGCACTCGGAACTGCGCGGAGGTGCAGTCGCAGCCCCGTTTGCCAGTCGCCCCTGCGACTGACGGTTTCCTGCCGCCGGGTTGGAGCCAAGGCAATCAGCTTCACCGGCATCGGCCACGAACTTCCCGTGACAATCGTTCCGGCGGCGCGCTCTGGCCTCGCGTATGAGGCTGGCTCGCTCCAGCTTCGGTTGTGAAGGGGTTTCCACGGCGACAGGATACCGACAGTATGAGCGACGCGTCAGCATGAGTTCGCTGCCGTCCTCGATCTCGCCGAAGCGGACATCGGCATTCGACTTCATCGACCATGGGGTTGCACAAAACATGCCATGGGTATTGCGTTGGATTCTTGACGTATCTCTTTGATCTGCGGGCACTAAGCCGCACTGAGCTTGGTTGATTCGGGCCCGGCGCAGCTGGAATCTGCCGACGACTGCTGCTGTAGGTCACTCAATTACGAGACTTGCGAATGTGCGACATGATACGCACCAGCGTCGCACTCGTCCGCAACTGCCGAATTACTAAGGGCTTGTTGCTGCCGTTGTCTGCAGTAGCAATGCCACGAGGAGACGCCCGCCGTGGCCCGGACTGACTTGGCGATGCCGCGGCGACCGGATTCGGGTAGCAGCACGGTCCCAGGGCTCAACCTTCACCGCATGGCGGTGAAAACCGACCGGCACCTGAGAGACATCCTTATGGGCTGATTCCGAGTGACTCGTGCCGGCGGCAGTGGGCTTGAGCGCTAGGCTTGTGGCCTCGCGTCAGTGTGGAGACAGGCGGAGCAGGCTGACGGTGGAACGTCGGCGGCCTTCGGTCCAGCAGGCAACGTACGCACCGGCCGGCAGCTCCTGACCCCGGTCGTCGCGGCCGTCCCATGTTCCGCTCAAGCCGGCTGCGAATCTCCGCACCTGCGATCCGGCGGCGTTGTAGATGGCCAGCGTGCCGAAGCCGGGCGCGTCCGGCCGCAACTCGACCGCCGAGACGAACGGGTTGGGGTGAACTCTGATACTGCGAACGGGCCGGATCCGGTCGCCGCGTTGCTGCAGCGCCATGGACGGCTCGGTCCAGATTGGTGCGGATACGACCAGTGCGGTGTCCTTGATCACGGCCCGGACAAAGAAGTAGCGATGGGCGCCGCTGTCCGTGTCCACTACCGGCTGCCACTCAACGTAGTTGGTATCTCCCGGTAGCAGCGACTCGACGACAACACCGCCGTTTGATACCAGTTCAACGCGAAGGATGGTGTCTTCGCTGTCCGGGTCGGCGACAACGATGTCGAATTCGATCTGACCGTTCGCAACCGTGGACCCCATCCAGGCGTCGCCGGCCTTGAATCGGAGCCAGGCGTTTCTGTTCAGAGTACCGAATGTGCGCATCTGCGACAGAGCCGCCAGTATTGAATCACGTGCGAGCGCGCCGGCCCAGATGCCGGTGAGTCGCTCGGCTGCGCCCCAATTGCCGCCGTGGTTGTCCTGGTTGGCGGACATGCTGGCGTGCCAGCCGCTGTCGAGCGCCACGTCATAGCTCGCGGCGTAGCTCGTGTCCTGCATCTCGTACATGACGAAGGACTGGTCGCCCGTTTGCGAGTATGCGAATGCGCGGAAATTGCCTGCGGTCGGATGGTTGAACTGAGCCCGCGCCTGGGGTTCGGTAGCCAGCCATTCGTACAGCAACTCCGGGGTAGGGTGTCGGAGTATGCTGGTCCGGTCCACTGAGTTCAGCACGTTCGCGTGTCCGTAGGTCGGGCTTGTCCATTCAAAGCCGGCCAGCCCGACAAACGAGTCCGGTACGGTCGCCGAATCGGCCTGGGCCTTGGTGTCGTTCCACTCGCTGTCCGACAACATCACGCTGTGGTCGGTCACTGCCAGAACGTCGATGTGCGCGGTGTCGCGGGCGTAGGCGAACGCGTGGCGAGGGACGCTTGCGCCCGTCGAGTAGCTCGTGTGTGAATGGAGGTTACCATAGTAGAGCTCGTAGGCCGGCGCTGCCGCAGCTAGTGCAAGGAAAAGCAACAGAGGTAGAAGGTTCGCGGTGCTTCTGGGTGACTGCAGGGCAGTCGGCGGGGTGCTCTCAGAAAAGCCGGCGCCGCACGCGGGCGCGTCTCCGCAGCCTGGCATCTTGCCCACATAGTAAGTGTATCAGTTCGGACCAGAATGTCAAGGCCGGGAGCCGCAGCCGGTGTCCGGTTCGGCGTGCAGGGCGGAGGAAACTGCGTACCTGCACATGCCTAGGAGCGGGGGATAGGGCGGAGGGTAGATCTGACTCTGCTACCTGCTCTGGAGCGGTGGGGTAAGCACCGGGCAAGCGAATTGCCCTGCATCCCTCCGAGTAGTTCTCCCAACTCCCCTCCGAATTGCCCGGCAGGCTGTTCTCCGGACTACCTGCTGAGCGATTCTCCGGACACACTGCGGAGCAGCTCGGAGAACAGCTCTCCCTGCGGCTCGCCGGGCAGCTCGCCGAGCTCTCCTCCCAGTAGCCCGCCAGGTAGCTGACCGAACAACCGTCCAGGCAACTCTTCGGATTCCTCTCCGGATAGCCTGTAGGGCAGTCCTCCGAACTGCTTTCCGGACAGCTTGCCGAACTGCCTCCCAAACAACCCGGGGGGCGGGGTAGGGGAGGAGAGTGAATGTCCAATAACCAATTGCTAATGACGAAGTTGCGGCGATTCGGCGCTTGACTTCAGGAGGACATATAGGAAACTAGAGATGTGCAACCCGCCTCAAATTGGCTGTCAGATTCTTCCCTACTTACGAAGGAAGTAGGGGTACGGTTGCGGCTACTGCGGGAGCAAGCCGGCTTGTCGCAGGAGGCGGTGGCCGTGATGCTCGGACTTGAGCCGACAACGGGCAAGGCGCAAGTCTCGAAGATCGAGACCGGGCACTATCGGTACGGGCCGGGGCTCGTGCGGCTGCTGGACTTTCTGCGGGCGTGCGGGTGCGGGGTTGATGCGGTGCTGGATATCCTAGACCGGCATACGTCGCGCGAGACTGTCGTGGAGGAGCGGGCGACTGCGGACGTGCTGAAGGCGATAGAGACGCTGCCACCGAAGTCCGGACGCCGCGCGTTCTACTACCATGTCGGTCTGAGCCACAAGGCCGAACTGCGCCTGGCGAACTCGGCCGCGGCCAGGGAGCGGGTCAGGCGAGCGCTTGCCCGGGCCGGCGCGGAATCGCGGGAACTGCGGCTGAAGCGCGAGTTCAACTACCTGCTGAACAAGATGCACATCGGCTGGGCAGACCCGAGCGGCATCGGGCTGCGTTCGTACGGAAGAAAGGTGTTCGCGACCCTGCGCCGGCTGCGCAAGGCTCGACCCGACAGGCGGCAACGGGCGCTTGACCGCCTGGACGAGTGGCCGGTCAGGATGGGGCTTGACCCGACTCAGGCTCGGCGAGTGAAGCAGGCGATGATGAAGCTGTTTGAGAGGATGGTTCGTTCAGGTTCCGTGGACTGAGAGGGAGTCGGCCGAAGTCAGAAGGCAGAAGGCAGAGTGCAGAAGGCAGAAGTACCAGACCGGACAGCGGATTCTTACCACCAAGGCACCAAGACACCAAGATGCAGGCGAAGTCAGAAGGCAGAAGGCAGAGTGCAGAAGGCAGAAGTGGCGGACCGAGGAGCGGATTCTCACCACAAAGACACAAAGACACCAAGGACTCTTGCACGGCGGTCGGGATCTCCTCACCCCATCCCTTTCCTCTTGGAGGAGAGGGAGAGTGAAGCGAGGGTGAGGAGGTCGCGTCCGGTCAACCGGTGGCGATCCATCCTGGAACATGAGCGGGACTGAGTCGAGGGCTGGAAGAGATACGCTTGTAGGGGAGCTGTCGTCGCGGCTTGTCGCTCTGCGGAAGCGGGCCGGGATGTCGCAGGAGGCGGTGGCGGAGGCGATGGGGAGGCCAAAAGCAGGTGAGAGGCTTGCCCGCAGGCTGGAGCGCGGTGGAGTAGAGGGCGCGAGCCTAGCCACGCTGGTCGAGTATCTGCGCGCAATCCGGGCCGGATTCGGCGATCTGAAAGAAGTGCTCGACCGCTACACGTCCATCCCGATTCCCGAGTCGCAGCGGAAGCGGGCTGCGGAGGCGCCGATGCCACGGGCTCAGATGAGCGCGCGTGCTTGGGAAAACGGGGACAGTCCCCCGGAGCGCTCGGACGCGCGGTACAGTCCCCGTTTTCCTGGAAAGCGGCAGCCCTTTGGCGGCGCTCCAGGCAGGCAGGAGGAACTGCGCGTGCTGCGGATACGTCGGAGGGCCGGGTACTGGGCGCTGCGCAGGCTGTTTGAGTACTATCTGCACGCGGGGCTGAACAGCGTCGCGATACCGCCCTGCATGAAGTACCGACGCGTCACGGCCGCCCACTCGCGGAGGGTGTTCAATGCACTGTACCGGACACACCGGGCGAAGGCGGCCAGGCGGGCCGAACGGCTGGCCAGGCTGAGGACATCGGCCGAGAAGCATGCTATCGAGAGCGCGTTCGTTGAGTGCGCGGAGGCAATCGCGGAATTCGCCTATAGCGAGATGTGCGAGCACGACGAGATTGGTTGGATGCCGCCGGAGGCCGAGGCGCGCGCCGTCATGGCGGTAAAGCCGAAGCACCGGGTCGTGACCGACTTTCAGATGTGCCTGGCCGAGTGGGCCGAGGTGGTGAGCCGCTACAACGCCGCGCTGATGGTAATCTACGAGCGCCCGCACCGGGCCGCGCTGGACATCGCCGAGTCTGCCGGATCCGACGCACGCACTCGCCTACGCTACCGTGGGGCAGCCCTGCGGGCGGCGAACATCGCGCGAACCACTGCGCCGGATACGCCGCGGCGAGCGAAGAGCATCAGCGACTGGCGCGCGACCGGCTGGCCGGAAGAGCTGGACCGCGGATTGCTCGAGCGGATGCTTGCCGCTGCGCTCACTACCTGGGACGCGCTGCTTCCGACCCTCCCGCCCGCCCCCGGGCCGAGGCCCGTGTAAGCAGGTCGAGTCGGCGGCCGTTTCGTGCCGATCCCCATTCCCTGATTCCGACATGGACGGCCACGAAGACACGAAAACGGAGTGAAACGGACTTGTAACATCCGGCACCCGTCTGTTTCGTGTCCTTCGTGCTTTCGTGGCTCAACGCCGGTTCGGGGGCCGGGCCTTCTTCTTGACTAGTTCCGTTAGAGCGGCTATCTTCGGTTCCTACATGAAAGAGCGTGTTCCGAAAACCAGGGAGAGTCCCTCGGAGCGCGTGCGCCGGACTTCGCACGGTACAGCCCCCGTCTTGCGGAAGCGGGTCGGCTTCATCGGCGCGGGTCGGGTGGGTTGCGCAATGGCGTGGCATTGCCGGCGGCTGGGCTATCCGATAGCCGGCGTGACCGACCTGAAGCCGAAGCAGGCGTGGGTCGTGTACGGGTTGATGAAGAAGGAGTACGAGCGGCTGAGTTCACGCGAGGTCGCGGCAGGAAGCGACGTTCTGTTTCTGACCGTGCCCGATACCCACATTGCGGCGGTGTTCGAGTCGGTGCGGAAGTGGCTCATGCCGGGTACAATTGTCGTCCATTGTTCGGGCGCACTCGGAACCGATGTCCTTTCGGGCGCGCGCGAGCAGGGACTCGGAGCCCTGGCCCTGCACCCGGTGCAGTCGTTTTCGAGCCACTCCCAGGCCATCAAGGGTCTGCCCGGCTCCTATTTCGCGGCCGACGGTTCGGTCACCGGCCTGAGGTTCGGCCGTCATCTAGTGAGGCAGCTTCATGGCGGCTGGGTGATCGTGCGCGGGGCCGACCGGTCGCTGTACCACGCGATGTGCGTGTTCGCATCGAATCTCGTGAGCGCCTTGTTCGACGGGGCAGAGGAGATCGGGCGCGAGCTTGGCATTTCGCAGCGCCGCGCCGGCGTGATGCTTGCGCCGCTGGCGCGAACCGTGCTCGACAACGTCGCGGAGCAGGGCGCTGAACCGAGCTTGACCGGACCGGTCGAACGCGGGGACGCGCTGACGGTGGCGGCGCACTTGCGGGCCTTGGAGAAGCGGACGCCGCGGCTGGCGCCGATGTACCGGGTGATGTCGGGCCGGTTGGTTGAGATGGCCAGGCGCAGAGGGCTGGCTGGGGCGGCGGTAAGGAAGCTGCAGAAGGCGCTTGAGGAGTAGAGAATGACCAATCGCCGATTCCCAGTTGCCAACGAATGTCAAGTGAAGAGAACGCGAGTGCCGCTCCGCTGTGCATTGGCCGCTTTGTCATTCGTTAGGAATTGGGTGTTGAGATTTGGGAATTGGAGAGCAGTGGCGAGCAGGGAGGGCTGGTGAGACGAAGCTTGGTTCTGGTGTGCGCCGTGGCCTTGGTAATGCTGTTCGCCTGCGCCAAGAAGATGCTTCCGCCCAATCCCGACCGGTTCGCTCCGCGTCTGCAGGGGGTTGAGACAAAAACCCGGAGCCAGATTACGCTCGTGTTTGATGAGGAGATCAACGGCGCCAAGTTGAGGCCGGACAGCTTCCTCGTCACCGGGCCATCGGGCGAGACGCTTGCCCTGCGCGGCGCTTCTCTGGGAGGTGACATGAGAGAGGTGCAGCTCTGGACGCCCATCCAGGAGGTGAAGCTCTACGAGGTACGGGGGGTGGTCGCGGACCGAACCGGCAACCAGGCACGCTTTCGTGCCCGCTTCCGGGGTTCGTCGATGCAGGACACAATTGCACCTCGAGTAGCGAGCGTGGAGCCTGCGCCGGGCGCCACACGACAGAAGCTCGGGGTGAGGATCAGGGTCAAGTTCAGCGAGCCGGTTGATACGTCCGTAGTGGTGCGCAGTATGTTCGTGCCCCTCGGATATGACACTCTCTTCAAACGTTCCTGGTCTACCGATTGGCAGACCCTGAACTTTGCGCGTCTTGATACCGTGCCGGGCGGAGCCAACATCTACTTCATGGTGCAGCCTGGGGCAAGAGACCTCGAGGGAAACCGCGCCCAGGCCCCGGCGTTCACCTACTTCACCAGCGATACGATCCTCGACGCCGTCGCCGTAAAGGGCAGGGCGCTGGGGATAGGCGCGCTCAAGACCGGCGCAGTCTTCTTCACCGAGTCCGCGGCCGTCCGGGTCATCACCGATTCTCTTCAGCCTCCCCGCACCGAGTCGCTCCCCGTGCGCACGACGGGTCTTGCGCCGATTCTGGCTGACGGCTCTTTTGCGACCAGATTGCGGAAGGGCGAGTATGAGGTCATAGCCGCGGCCGATACCAACGGTGACGGCCTGGCGGAGCTGGTGAGCACGCCCGTGAGGTTCAATACGGAGTTAGAGAGCCTGAGTCTGAGTCTCCTGCCCGAGCCACTGCCCCAGCATCTCGATGCTTATCGCCGTTAGCGCGATACTGCTGGTCCTCGGCGTATTGGCGTATCGCAGAGCCCTGTTCGGGCAAGCGGCAAGCAGGAAGGACAAAGGACAAAGCAGGTCTCGGAAGGCCGAAGTCGCGGACGTGGGGCTTCTGGTGCTGCGGCTGGTGGTACTGTTGTTGTTCGCCGCGGTCTTCATCGGGGCGGTCTTTTCGCGCGCATGGACAGAGCGGTCGAGGCGAGTCGCGGTCATGCTCGACATCTCCGAGAGCATGACTGCGGTCGGGGCCGAGAGCGCGGCGGCAGCGGTTGCCGAGGTGTTCCCGCTGCCGACAGAGGGGACAGGACAGGAGTGGGTCTTTGCCGACTCGGCCGAGGTCAGAAGCAAGAAGCCGGCAGCCGGTAGTCAGGGTGCGAAACGGACCAGGATCGGGGTGGCGCTGAAGACCGTAGGGAAGACAAGACCGGGCGCCGTCGTGCTGCTGAGTGACGGGCAGGATAACGGCGACGTTGATGCGGTGGCGGCAGCGCGCGACATCGGTGTGCCGGTGTACACCGTCGGGTTCGGGGGCCGGGCGAAGCGAAATGCAGGCGTCGGACGAGTAGTGCTACCGGCGGTTGTCTACTCAGGAGAGACCGTCGAGGTACAGGTGCGCGTGCTGACGACGGGTTTCGATGCGGAGAACGAACCTCCAGGAGGAGCAGTTTCAACCACCCAGACACCAGGGCGCAAGGAGGATGGAAACGCGGTACCGGACCCCTCAAGCCCCAGAACAACTGAACACGGCATGAAAGGAATCGGCACGACGCGGATCCGGCTACGCGGGCAGGAACGCGAGGTGCCGATCGGGTCGGGCACATCCGAGCAGGATGTTCAATTCCGTCTTGTCTTTGACAGGCCGGGCAGGCAGATTGTAGAGGCGAGTCTGGACAGCATGACAGGAGAGAGCAACTACGCCGACAACAGGCGCAGCACTACCGTTGATGTCAAACCCGGACGGGTGCGTGTCGCTTACGTGACGAATCGTCCCGGGCCGGGCACGCGGATGATGCTGAGGGCATTGGGAGGCGACGAGAGGATCCAGGTGGAGTCACTAGTCGCGGTCAGCGGAGCGCTCAGCGATGAGCGCGGAGTGCTGAATGCGGGAGTGGATGCGTTCATCCTTGACGATGTCGTCGAGAACGGAAGTCCGGCTGTGTGGCAGTCGGTTGCCGACCGCGTGCAGGCCGGTGCCGGCGTTCTGTTGCTTGCCGGCCCAAGTTTCCAGCCGGGTCCCAGCATCGGAGGCATCGTCAGCGGGCCGATCGGACGATTGGAGGGAGGTCCCTACACTCCCGAGTTGGCCTCTGCAGGCAGTGTGTTGCCATGGTGGAAGCCTCAGTCCGAGGCCGCTCAGAGCGGCGGCGGGGAAGTAGACCTTGGCAGGGTGCCGCCTTTCTCTGGACTACGTCAACTGCCCGGCGGCGATTCCAGTAGTACCAATCGCTGGTCTGCCTGGCTGGTCGCCAGAGAGAATGGAGTCCCCCTGCTGATGGAAGGGAAAGCAGGCAGAGGCAAAGTTGTCTACTTAGCCGGCTACCCGCTGTGGCGCTGGGGATTCGGCTCGCAGGAGAATCCGGAGCAGACTTCGCCACTCTCGGCTCTGCTGACCGGGGTCGTGCGCTACCTGGCGGAGAGTGATACCAGTCCCTTCTGGCTCCAGGTCGACCGGCCCGACATCTACCAGGGACAGCGAGTCCACCTGACAGCGAGAGCGGTTGCGCCTGACGGCCGGCCGTGGACCGGACTGAGTGTGATGGTTGCGGTTCGGACTGACAGTTCGTCACTCCGTCCCTCTCCTCCAGGAGGAGACGGAGGGCGAAGCGAGGGCGAGGGGGCGGATCGCAGGCGGAGCATGAAGCCGGTCTCGGTGCCGATGACTGAGACGGGCGCGGGTGTGTATGAGGCGTCCCTCGAGGCGTTGAGACCGGGTCAGTATCAGGCGACCGCACTCGTTGGTACTGCCGATACGGTGCTCGGCATGGCGACCACCGAGTTCGCGGTCGCCGATCAACCAGTGGAACTCGCAAGCACCGGCATGAACGAAGGACTGCTCCGAGCGATAGCCGAGGCCAGTGACGGCAGGTTCATGTCTGCCGACAGCCTCGCACGGGAGGGCAGTCAGATGACGTTTGGTTCCTATGAACGCCGCCTGGTGTTTGACCCCAGGCGAGCCGCGTGGGTATACGTCCTGATAGCGTTGCTGGCGGGCGCGGAATGGCTGATGCGCCGGAGAAGAGGGCTGTTGTGAAAGACCGGTCGAAGTCAGAAGCTGGAAGTCAGAAGCTGGAAGTCGTGGTTCAGGTCCGAGGCGCTCGCCGGGCACGTCTCGCCGCCAGGGTGGTAGTCGCCGCCCTTCTGCTCCTGATTGTCGTTGGCACGGCTCAGGCGGATACCGGGCAGGAGGCGGCCAGCTGGCTGCGCGCCCGGGGACTCAGTCCGGAACTCGTGGTCGTGCTGATAGCGGCCCTGCCGATAGTCGAACTCAGGGGCGCGGTGCCCGTCGGCATCCTCTTCTTCTGCATGCCGTGGTGGCAGGCAGTGCTCTGGGCTTTGGTTGGTAACGTAGCGCCGATCCTGCTTGTACTGCTGCTACTTGAGAAGATCGTCGCCTGGCTTAGTCACATCAGTCTGTTCAGGCGCTTCTTCGCATGGCTCTTCGCGCGGGCGCGAAGCAAGAGCGCGTCCATCGAGAAGTACGAATTCTGGGGGCTCGCCACCTTTGTCGGGATCCCGCTTCCCGGCACCGGAGCGTGGACCGGCGCTGTCGCGGCCGAGGTGCTGGGGCTGTCCTACTGGAAGTCACTATCGGCCATAGTCGTCGGCGTGCTGATGGCCGCGACCGTGGTGACGTTCCTGTCTGTGCTCGGCAAGCAGTATCGCTGGGTGGGAATCGGGCTTATCGTCCTCATCACGCTCGGCTTCATCTACGCGGTTGTAGCTGCGGTCAGGAAGCCGCGCAAGAAGTCCTGACTCCGAATGCGCTGACGATTCCGTCGTATCGAGTCCAGCCCGACTGCTACTTTTGACATCAGGTCATGTTGACCTAGTATCTAACCACCTAGTGAGATTCGGTTTCCACGTGTCAATGGCCGGCGGATTCAGCAAGGTCTTGGAACGGGCCAGGGCGGCCGAGTGCGAGACCATGCAGATGTTCTCGTCGAACCCGCGGGGCTGGGCCGCGGCCGAGCTCGACCCCGAGGACGTGGCCCGGTTCCGCGCCGACATGAAAGGTTCCGGCATTTCGCCGGTATTCGTCCACGCGCCGTACCTGCCTAACCCGGCGGCTGCCGGGGCCGATGCGAAGCACGCGGTCAAAGTGCTCATCACCCAAGCGGAGCGTTGCGCCGTCCTGGGCGTGCGTTTCCTGATCCTGCACATGGGCAAAGGGCTGGGCGCCAGTGAGGCGAGGGTCGTTGCCAGAACCGTGAAGAACGTGAACTCGGTACTCGCCAACTCACCGGATAGCGTGAAGCTCCTGCTTGAGAACACGGCGGGCGCGGGCTCCGAGTTCGGCTATCGGTTTGAGCAGATCGCCGCCATCATCGTCGGGGTGAAGCAGCGGGACCGGGTCGGGGTGGTGGTCGACACAGCCCACGCCTTCGCAGCCGGGTACGAGTTCCGGACCAGGGCCGGACTGGATGCGACATTGCGTGAGTTCGACCGGCTGGTCGGCATCAGCCGGCTGCATCTCGTTCACCTGAACGACTCGAAGGTCGATTTCGGCTCGCGCGTGGATCGGCACTGGCACATCGGCGAAGGGAAGATAGGGAAAGAAGGGATGAGAGAGATAGTCAACCATCCTCTGCTTCGGAATCTGCCGGCCGTGATGGAGACGCCGCGCGATTCGGTCGCAGATGACCTGCGCAATCTCAAGACGATCAGGAGTCTCGCAGCGTGAACATCCGATTCTGCGGCGGCACACGGACGGTCACCGGCTCCAAGCATCTGCTGACTTCGGGCAAGCAGCGGCTGCTGCTCGAGTGCGGGCTCTTCCAGGGGCACCGGGCCGAGGCCGAGCACACGAACCGGAGCTTTCCGTTCAAGGCGCGTGAGGTCAACTGGTGCGTCATCAGCCACGCCCACATCGACCACGTCGGCAATATCCCCAACCTGGTGAAGTACGGATTCCGTGGGCCGATCCTCATGACGCAGGGCACGGCCGCGCTCTCCCGGCTGCTGGTCGAGGACTCGGCCAACATCCAGGAGTCAGACATCCGCTACCTGAACAAGAAGCTGCGCGAGAAGGGCGAGCCACCAAAGGAGCCGGTCTACACCGTCGAGGATGCCGAGGAGTCGCTCAAGTATGTTGAGGGTATCCCGTACGCGAAGTCGCGCAAGCTGGGACCGTACAAGGTAGTGCTGCACGACGCCGGGCACATCCTCGGGTCCGCGTTGGTGGACATCGAGGTCGAGGGAAAGCGCGTGCTCTTCACCGGTGATCTCGGCCGGAGGAAGATGCCGATTATCAACGACCCGGTGCTGGTTACCGAAGCTGACTACCTGATCATGGAAGGCACATACGGCAACCGCCGGCATGGCGACTACCGGGACGTGGACACCCGGCTGGCCGAGGTCGTGAACCGCGTCTATACACGCGGCGGCAGGATAGTCATCCCTGCCTTCGCGGTCGAGCGGTCGCAGGAGATTGTCTACACGCTGAACCGCCTGCGCCAGAACAAACGGATTCCGGACGTACCGGTCTTCGTTGATTCGCCGCTTGCGAGCCGCGTTACCGAGGTCTACCGGAACTACCCGCAGTACTACGACGCCGAGGCGGTTCAGATGCTCAACGGCCACCAGTATCTGTTTGACTTCCCCGGACTCCGCTATACCGAGTCGGTTGAGGAATCCAAGGCACTAAATGCGGGCAAGGAACCCTGCATCATTATCTCAGCTTCCGGCATGTGCGAAGCCGGCCGGATCCTGCACCACTTGAAACACTCGGTCGAGGATGCGAAGAACCTGATACTGATTGTCTCCTTCCAGGCCGAGAACACCCTCGGCCGAAAGATAGTCGAACGTCAGCCGGTCGTCCGGATCTACGGCGAGGAGCACCCGTTGCGGGCTGAGGTCGAGGTGATGAACGAGTTCAGTGCACACGCTGACCATGACGGGTTGCTCCAGTACGTCAGCGCCATGAACGTGCCGAGGCTGAAGAAGCTGTTCATAGTCCACTCCGAGCCGGAGGCAGCGCTGGCGATGGTCGACCCGCTGAGGGCTTTGGGAGTGCGCGAGGTCGTGATTCCGGAGATTGGGGACGAACATGAGATCTAGGAAAGTGCAAAGGACAAAGGCCAAAGGACAAAGTGCGGCCAGGCTGGCCATGGTCGCGGTCGCGCTGGCTGCGATGGCGGCGTTCGCCGGGTGCGACTGGCTGCTAGGTTTCGACACGACTCCGCCGACCTGCCAGGTTGTCAGCCCGCCTGATTCGGCAGCGGTCAGCGGTTCGGTGCCGATAGCCGCGACAGCATCTGACAGCGTCGGGGTCGAGTGGGTCGAGTTCTACGCCGACGGTGCGCTTGTGGGCGTCGATAGCGCCACGCCCTACTCGAGCAGTTGGGATGCCTCGGCGCTGGCTGAGGGGACCTGGCACGCGCTGAGCTGCATCGCGTATGACCTTGCCCAGAACAGAGGGTACAGCGATACTATTGCGGTCGTGATTGCCGCCGCGGGCCAGAGGAGCGTGTACCACGGTGAATTGAGCATTGCGGCAGGAGGTAGGGAGGCAGTGCAGTTCGATGCGCAGGATGGAGATACTCTGGCCGGCGACGCGCAGGTAGTCGCCGGCGGCTCACTTTCGAGTTTACTGTGGCTGAACAACGCCAACTACCAGAAGTACTTGGCGAACCAGGCCTATACCGCCTTGTTTCGACAGGACGGCTTCCAGCAGCTGAGCATGCGCCGTCCTGTCGCCTCCGGCGGGAGCTACTTCCTGGTCTTCGTCAACTCCGGTGGTTCCGTAGTGAAGTGTTGGGCAAGGTTCGTTCTGGAGTGATCTGTCATGAACATACTGTTACTGTTTCTCGCGCTCTTTCCGCGGCCGCAGGTCGGTCCAATTGGGCAGTCTGAAGTCGCAGCCGCGCAACGGATGCTCTCTGCAGAGCGCTCCGGCACCAGGTTCCCCGTCTCCGCTTGCCCTTCGGCTTGGGATAGCCCTGACGAGGTCAGGGTTCCGGGCAGGTTCGTAATTGGATTCAATTCGGGGACTGCCGATGCAGTCGCCTCCTGGGTCGGAGAGCAGGGCGGGGGCATTGTGCGGGTCGATGAGGCGTCCGGCTTCGTCGTGGCCGACTTGCCGCCATGCAGTGAGTCGCCGACGGGCCGATGGGATCTGTCTGCATCGCGGACCGCTGCCATCCGCTATCTCGAGCCATCGATCAGGGCTACGGTTGCCGGGATACCGAACGACCCTTACTTCATTCCCTATCAGTGGGACAAGTGGGTGATGTATGCCGACCAGGCCTGGGACGTTGTCGGGGGTTCGATGGATGTAAAGGTCGCGGTCGTGGATTGTGGAGTCGACTGGCAGCACCCTGACCTTGCTGCCAACTTCAAGACCGGCGAGCTGGGCTATGACTTCATTGGCAATGACAACGATCCCAGACCGGACGACCCCGGAATCCCGGAATCGTTCCACGGAACCCACGTCGCGGGCATCATCGCCGCCACCCGCAACAACGGTCAGGGAGTCGCGGGCTGGTCTCTGGTCCAGTTGCTGTCACTTCGCGTATTGAATGACTCCGGCTCAGGTACGACTGACGTGGTTGCGTCCGGTATCCGGTGGGCGGCCGACCACGGCGCGAGGGTCATCAACATGAGTCTGACCTCGTCCTCGTCGTCGACACCGATGGAGGAGGCATGCGCGCACGCGGAGTCGCTAGGTGTGGTTGTTGTCGCGGCTTCGGGCAACGAAGGACAGCAGGCCATCGGCTACCCGGCAGCATTGAGCCAGTGCATCGCGGTAGGCGCGAGTTCGGCGGACTCGCGACTCGCGTCCTTCTCGAACTACGGACCGGAGCAGGAGGTGGTTGCCCCGGGCACCACCATTCTCTCCTGCGTACCCGGCGGTGCCTATGGACAGGCGGACGGTACCTCGATGGCTGCTCCGCAGGTGGCCGGAGTGGCCGCGCTGCTGTTGGCAAGGAACTGGGGACTGAATGCGTCAGAGGTCAGGGCGGCAATCGACGCCTCGGCGGTTGATATGGGTGCTGCCGGCCGGGACGTGCAGTATGGGTACGGGCTGGTAAATGCCAAGCGGGCGTTGGAGCTTGCAGCGGCGCTACGCGCACCGCAGGTCGTCGCCGCCGAGCCACCGAGCTCCGACGCAGGGACCCTCATTCTGCGCCGCGGCCGTGGTCTTCGGTCTTGGCTTGACCGGGCCGACGTCTACGACGGTTCAGGCCGGCGGGTTCAGACCGGCAGGTCGAGCCTCGGACCCGGAACCTATTTCGTCAGGACGAGTTCAGAGTCCAGAGTCAGCAGGCTGCTGGTGCTCGACTAGCGCTTGCCTCTTTTCTCTGGCCCCGCTTGCGGGGAGAGGGTCAGGGTGAGGGGTGGGAACTAGTCGACCGAATAAGTGGCGCAGGAATCGTCGGTTTCCCACACCGTCACGCGCGTGACCGGGTAGAACTGCTGCATCTCGTCGTAGAACCGGCGGGCCAGATTCTCTGACGTCGGGTTCGACTCGTATACCTGGTTCAGCATCTTGTGGTCGGGCAGGATGCTCTCCAGCTTTTTGCCGACGTCGATGAAGTCGGCAATCATTCCCGGCCTCTTCAGCTTCTTCGCGCTGATCTCTACCTCAACACGGTAGTTGTGGCCGTGGACGCCCTCGCACTTGCCGCCCATGCCGTGTATCTGGTGCGCGGCGCTGAACCTGCGGCTCACTTTGATGGTCCACATCTGCTACCTCCTCGATAGTGCGATCTGGTCAGCTCTCGTCACGAGCGATGATACCCCGTCTCACCATGGAGGTCAAGCAAACGGGGGTGCGGTTTGACTGGTATGGGGCAAGCGGTAGAATGGCATCCCATGGCAGACTTCGAAGTCCGGATTCCCGTTTCCGAATCCTCCATTCGTCATCTTGACTTGGAGCTTCGTCATTCCTCCTGACATGTGGCCCTTGCGTGAAGTCGCTGAGCCCGCAGTCGCACGGCTGGCTGCCGAATCGGGCATCTCCAACCTGACCGCGCGGCTGCTCTGGCTGCGCGGGGTGCGCGATGCCGAGGCCGCCCATCGCTGGCTCGCACCGGAGTTGAGCCATCTCTACCCGCCCGAGCTGCTGCCCGACTTCGAGCCGGCGGTGGCGCGGATCCGCAAGGCCATCGCCGGGCGTGAGACGATTCTCATCTGGGGGCACGACGACCTCGACGGCATCACCTCGGTGGTGATCCTCTACCGGCTGCTCACAGACCTGCAGGCAAAGGTCAGGTACTACATACCTCAGAAAGGCAAGGAAAGGCACGGGCTGAACGGTGAACTGGCGGCCGAGCTTGTCGGCAAGGGCGAGGGCCTCGTTGTTACCGTTGACTGCGGGATAACTAACCGCGAGCAGGTCGCGTTCCTGCGGTCGAAAGGCATCGATGTCGTGGTAACCGACCACCACGAAGTGACGGAGTCCATGCCGGAATCGGTCGCCAACGTCGATCCCAAGCGTCCGGATTCGAAGTACCCGTATCGCGGGCTGGCGAGCGCCGGCGTGGCGCTCAAGGTGGCGATGGGGGTCGCGCGCGAGGCCCTGGGCCTGTCGGTCGCGGAGTTCATCTCGGTTCAGCCCCAGCAGTTCGCCATGGCCGTGCTCGGCACTCTGGCCGACCGGGTCCCGCTTGCCGGAGAGAACCGGACCATAGTTGCCGCCAGCCTGGGCAAGTTCAGGTCCATACCGGTCGCAGCGGTGCGCGCGGTGTTCGAATACCTCAATGCCGACGAGAAGCTGACCGTGCACCGTTTCGTCACTGAGTTGCTGCCGCTGTTTGCCGCGGCCGACGGCAACGAAGGCGTGCAGAAGTTCCTGACCGCGACCGTAGATGAGGCGCGCACCTGGGTCGATGAGCTAGTCCGTCGGCGCGAGGAGTGGCAGCAGCAGGTTGAGCTGACCTACGAACTTGCCGTCGAGCATCAGTCGGTCGGTGACGGAGTCGTCTTCGCCCGGGACCGGGAGCTGAACCTGCGCGCCCTCGGTTCCTGCGCCATGCGTCTGAAGGACAAGTACCAGTTGCCCGCGATCGTGATGGGCTGGCGCGGAGACGCGTGGGTCGGCGAAGGCCGCGGGGTCGAGGGGGTCAACCTGATGGACCTGCTTTCGGCCTGCAGTCGTTTCTTCATCGACTACGGCGGGCACAAGAAGGCGGCCGGGTTCTCGATGAAGGACGAACTGGTCGAGGAGTTTGTCCGTACCGCCGAGGCCTACGCGCACGAGCATTTCGCGGGCAGGACACAGCCTGAGAATGTGACTAGAGCCGATGCCTTCCTGCCGGTGGCCGAGTTCGACCATGAACTGGTGAGGCTCGCGCCGTTCGGTGAAGGCAATCCCCAGCCCGTCTTCGCGACCGGACCGACCGATCTACTGTCGGCCGACGACGGTTGGACGGTATCCGGCAGGCCTGACCTCGTCCTGCAGACGTCCGGCAATGGAGTCCAGATTGATACGCGGTTGAGCTATCGACTGCTCTACACGCTCGACGACTTCGGCCGTCTCACGATACTCGACGCGCAACCGGCGACAGGCTCCTAACTGCTAACTCCCTGTGCCTGATAAGCTCGTTCACGTCGTCCGGAAGAAGAGCCGGGGCCAGCATGCCTGGGTCTTCTCCAACGAAGTCACAAGAACCGAAGGCAATCCTATGCCGGGGGACACGGTCCAGGTCTTTGACCGCAAGCGGCTGCTTGGATCCGGTATCTACAATCCTCATTCACTCATCCGCGTGCGGCTCTATTCGGAGCAGAACGAGGAGCTGGATGCGGCTTTCCTCCGGCACCGTATTGAGGCGGCGCTCCAATACCGGAAGACGATGCTGCCGGGGGAGGACGACTTCCGGCTGGTGTTCAGCGAGAGCGACCGCGTCCCCGGCCTGGTGATAGACAAATACGGCAACCACTTCGTGGTGCAGACCTATGCGCTTGGTCTGGACATGCGACATGATCTGGTCGTCGCCGCGCTACGCGAGGTCTTCGCTGTCGCTTCCATAATCGAGAAGAACGACTTCCGGCTGCGCGACCCGGAGGGTCTGCCGAGGCGTGCCGGCGTGCTCTTTGGCACGCCCGAGCCGCGAATCGTGATCTCCGAGAGCGGGGCCAGGTTTTACGTGGACGTTGCCGGAGGCCAGAAGACCGGGTACTACTTCGACCATCGTCTTACCCGGCGCAAGGTAAGGCAGCTTTCCGCTGGGAGTAGGGTGCTCGACGTCTTCTCGTACACCGGTTCCTTCGCTATCAACGCGGCTCTGGGCGGGGCAGAAAGCGTGCTCGCTGTTGACGCTTCGGCCTCGGCCGCGACCATCGCTACCTCCAACTCGGTCCTGAACGGAGTCGCGGATAGGTGCGAGTTCGCCACCGACAACGCTTTCACGGCCCTGGAGAGGCTAGACGGGCAGGGCAGGAAGTTCGACCTCGTCAACCTTGACCCGCCAGCGTTCATCAAGGCGCTGAAGGACAAGAATGCCGGGATGCGCGGGTATAGGCAGATCAATGCGCTGGCGATGAAGCTGCTGCCTGCAGGCGGCATACTCGTCTCGTCATCATGCTCGCACTACCTGTTCTGGCAGGACCTGCTCGACATGCTTGTAGCGGCCGCCCAGGATGCGGGTCGCGAGTTCAACATTCTCGATCGCACGGCCCAGGGGCCGGACCATCCGGTGCTGCTCTCCATGCCCGAGTCCGAGTACCTACGCGGGTTCATACTGCAGGTATGCTGACGGCCGTCTGACCTCTCCGGCCTGCGTCTGGTAAGTGGCTATCATACAATCCTTTAGGGATTAGTCCGGCACTCCCCGCCGGCGCCCGGCATCATCTCGGGCGGGAGTCTGGCCCGGCTCGGGCGTTGAGACGCCTCGCCTTTAGTTCCCTTGACTTTGCTGAGGATATTGGTATACTTGCAGCCGCTGCGGTTCGAGGCAAGGCCGCTTCCCGGACGAAATCGGATCTCAGGTGCTAGATGTTGGAAGTCCGGACATGACGAACCAGATGCCTGTAGCCGCTGTTCTCTCGCCATCAACCCTTTCTAAGGAGGCGTTACGACCAGGATTCTGAAGAAGCAGGTGCTCTCTCCGGGAATAAAGCGTTTTGAGTTGGATGCTGCGGAGATAGCACGTAAGGCTCTGCCCGGGCAGTTCGTTGTCCTTCGGGTTAACGAAGAGGGCGAACGGATTCCGCTGACCGTGGCGGATACCATGCCCGACAAGGGCATTCTCGTCATCGTGTTCCAGGAGGCCGGCAAGTCGACAAAGCTCCTGGGTTCGCTCAACGAGGGCGACTCGATACTCGACCTGATCGGCCCGTTGGGCCGGCACTCGCATATCGAGAAGTTCGGAACCGTGGTCTGTATCGGTGGCGGGGTCGGGACGCCCGAGATCTTCCCGGTGGCCCGGGCCCTTAAGCAGTCCGACAACAAGGTCATCTCCATCATCGGGTTCCGAAGCCAGGACCTGATACTGATGGCCGATGAGATGAAATCCGTTTCGGATGAGTTGATTGTCGCTACCGACGATGGCTCGAACGGAAACAAGGGTTTCGTCACCGACATGCTGAAGAAAGTAATTGACCGGGGCGAGAAGATCGACCACGTCTTCGCGGTCGGGCCGGTGATAATGATGAAGATGGTGTCGAAGACAAGCGAACCGTACAAGATTCCGACCGTTGTTTCACTCAACCCGATCATGCTCGACGCGACCGGGATGTGCGGTGTCTGCCGAGTGGATGTGGGCGGCGAGTCGAAGCTGGCCTGCGTGGACGGGCCGGAGTTCGATGGGCACAAGGTTGACTTCGACGGCTTGATGGCCCGGCTGCGTACGTATCTGCCGGAAGAGAAGCTGTCGCTCGAGCAGTACGAGGCGGCCAAGCCCAAAGGCGGCTGCTGCGGGGGCAAAGGAGGCTGCTGTGCCTAAGTCGAGTCCGACCAAAACACCGATGCGCGAGCAGGACCCCCAGGTCAGGGCTCGCAACTTCGAGGAAGTGCCCTACGGCTACACGCCGGAGGAGGCGGTCGAAGAGGCGAAGCGGTGCCTGAAGTGCAAGAAGCCGAGTTGCGTGCAGGGCTGTCCGGTCAACATCGACATACCTGGTTTCGTCGGCCAGATCGCCCTGGGCAACTTCTGGGAAGCGATGAAGGTGATGAAGACGACGAACACGCTGCCGGCAATCTGCGGCCGCGTCTGTCCCCAGGAGTCGCAGTGCGAGGGTTCGTGTGTGCTGGCCAAGAAGATGGAGCCGGTAGCCATCGGCAATCTCGAGCGTTACATCGCCGATTGGGAGGCACAGCAGAACGAGTGCGTGATGTGCGAGATGAAGCCCAGGACGGGTAAGAAGGTGGCGGTGGTCGGCGCCGGGCCGGCCGGTCTGACCGTGGCCAGCGATTGCGCCAAGATGGGCCACTCGGTTGCCATGTTCGAGGCCCTGCACAAGCCGGGTGGCGTCCTCGTGTATGGCATCCCCGAGTTCCGGCTGCCCAAGGCGATCGTCGAGCGCGAAGTCAACTTCGTTCGTTCGATGGGAGTGGACCTCCAGCTCAACTACGTCGTGGGGAAGCTGAAGACGCTCGACGACCTCCTGCAGGAGTTCGACGCGGTCTTTGTCGGTACCGGCGCAGGCAAGCCGTCGTTCATGGGCATACCCGGTGAGAACTGCCTCGGTGTCTATTCGGCGAACGAGTACCTGACCCGCTCGAACCTGATGAAGGCGTACCTGTTTCCTCGGTACGATACGCCGATTGTGCGCGGCAAGCGGGTGGCGACGATCGGCGGAGGCAATGTGGCGATGGACTCAGCCCGGACCGCACTTCGGCTCGGAGCCGAGAAGTCCATCCTAATCTATCGACGGTCCCGGGAGGAGATGCCGGCGCGGACAGCCGAGGTACACCATGCGGAGCAGGAAGGGATCGAATTCAACCTGCTGACGAACCCGGTGCGGTATATTGCCGATGAGAAGGGCTGGGTCAAAGCGGTGGAGTGCCTGCGGATGGAACTGGGTGAACCGGACGCGAGCGGCCGTAGACGGCCGGTACCGGTCAAGGGCAGCGAGTTCCAGATTCCGGTCGACACGGTGGTCGTGGCGATAGGCAACAGCCCGAACCCGTTGATAGCCCAGACCACGCCCGGGTTGGAGACGGCGAAGCACGGCAACGTCGTGGCCGACCCGAAGACGGGCCGGACGTCAAAGCAGGGGGTATTCGCGGGCGGCGACATCGTAACGGGAGCGGCGACCGTCATTCTGGCCATGGGTGCGGGCCGGCTCGCGGCGAACTCCATCGACGAGTATGTCAGAACCGGCCAGTGGTGAAGGCGAGCTACCTGCAGGTGATAGGCAAAGAGGCGCGTGGTTTGACAAGCCGAAAGCGAGGAGCTGAGAATGAGCAGAAGTGACATCGTCCGGCGTTTGCGCAAGCGGAAGATCGGTGTGCTGATGGGGGGCTGGTCGAGCGAACGTGAGATATCGCTGCTGTCCGGACAGCGGGTTCTTAACTCGCTGAAAGGTCAGGGGTTCCAGGCGGTTGGTATCGACATCAGCCGCAACTTCACAGACCAGATAAAGCGTGCCAAAATCGACCTTGCGTTCGTCATCCTGCACGGCCGTCCCGGCGAAGACGGGACGGTCCAGGGCTATCTTGACTTGCTCGGGATACCCTACACTGGCTCAGGTGTGACTGCGTCGGCCATCTGCATTGACAAGGTGATCACCAAGATGCTCTTCGAGCGAGTCGGCATACCGACGCCGCCGTACTTCGTCATCGAGTCGGGCGCGGACGTAGCCGCGATCGTAGCCGAGGCGGAGAAGCAGTTCGGTTATCCCATGATTGCGAAACCGCGCGCCGAGGGCTCAAGCGTCGGGATCGAGCTGCTTGAAGGACGGCGCGGAGCGGTTGAGCGGAGCGAGCGGGTGCGCCGAGGATTCGGCGACATCCTGCTGGAGCAGTTCATACCCGGTATGATTGCGACCGTCGGCGTTCTGGTAGAAGAACCGCTGCCGATTCTGGAGTTGGTGCCGAAACGGCAGGCGTTCTACGACTACGAGGCGAAGTACACGCGCGGGGAAACCGAGTTCGTGCTACCAGCAAGGCTTGACTCCAAGGTCGCCGACAGGATCAAGGAACTGGCGCTCAAGGCACACAAGCTCATGGGTTGTTCCGGTTTCTCGCGCATCGATCTGGTGATCAAGCAGGGCAAGCTGCCGTTTTTCCTGGAGCTGAACACGCTGCCCGGTCTCACGGACATCTCCGACTTCCCGGCCGAAGCCGAGAACGCCGGCATTTCCTACGACGAGATGATCTTTCGAATCCTTGCTGACGCGTTGGCGTAGTTTGAGAGGATGATTGGCTTGACTTCCGACCGTTTCTCATTAGTATTCACGGAATGATTCGCCAAACGCGTCAGCGCAGGCACCTCAGCATTCGGCGGAGGATTGCCGGGACACCAGAACGCCCCCGGCTGTGTATCAAACGCAGCAGTCGCTACATTTACGCGATGCTCATCGATGACAGCCGGAATAGAGTCTTGACCGGGATTTCCTCGCAGATAGCCGCGGTCCGGGAGAAGAAGCTCAAGCGGACCGAAGCGGCCAAAGAAGTCGGCAAGCTCATCGCCGGCAAGTCCAGGGAACTCGGCATCAAACAGGTCGTTTTTGACCGGGCAGGCTATCGTTATCACGGCCGCGTCAAGGCGGTGGCTGACGGCGCGCGCGAAGGAGGTCTGGAGTTTTGATGCACCAACAAGCACGGGGCGCGACGCTCGAGCCGGAACTGATTGAACGCGTCATCAGCATCAAGCGCGTGTCGAAGGTCATGAAGGGCGGCAAGCGGATGAGGCTGTCGGCATCCGTCGTCGTCGGCGACGGAAAAGGCATGGTCGGGCTGGGTCACGGCAAGGCTGCGGAAGTCGCGGTCGCCGTGCGCAAGGCGACGACGCGGGCGCGCAAGGACATGGTGCGGGTGTCGATAGCCGGTCACACGATACCTCACGACACCAAAGGCAAGTATGGGGCCAGTCGCGTACTGGTGAAGCCGGCAGCGCGTGGCACGGGTCTAATCGCCTGCCCGCAAGTGCGAGCGGTGCTTGAAGCGGCCGGGTTGAACGACGGTCTTTCCAAGTCCCTCGGGTCGCGCAACGCCTACAATACGGCCCGGGCGACGATCGTCGCTCTGCAGCAGCTACGAACTATTGAACAGGTGGCGGCGGCCCGGAACAAACCGGCAAGCCATCTCGCCAAGAAACAAACAGAGAATGAAACAGCTGAAAGTCACACTGGCTAAGAGCCTGATTGACCAGAAGCAGTCGTTGAAGCGGACGGCGCGTGCCCTCGGGCTGCGCCGGATCGGGGCAACGCGTGTCCACGCTGACACAGCCGTAATCAGAGGAATGGTGTTTCAGGTGAAGCATCTCCTCAAAGTGGAGGAGTTGTGAAAATCGGCGGACTCAAGCCGGAGCCGGGCTCTACCCATCGCAAGAAGCGGATCGGCCGCGGTGTCGGCTCCGGCCATGGCAAGACATCAGGGCGGGGGCACACGGGCGCCGGCCAGCACTCGGCGCCCAGGCACGATGCGCGGTTCGAGGGCGGTCAGATGCCCTTCTACCGCCGCATACCGAAGCGGGGGTTCGTCAATCCAACCCGCAAGGAGTTCGCCCCGGTCAACCTGAGCGATCTGACGAAGCTTGAGGTCGAGGTTGTGACGATTGATCTGTTGCGTGAGAAAGGGTTGGTGGGCAGGCGCGAGTCCGTGAAAGTGCTGGGCAACGGCGAGCTCGGCCGCGCTCTGTCAGTTACGGCACATGCTTTCTCGAAGTCGGCGCGCGAGAAGATCGAGAAGGCCGGAGGTAAGGCCGAGGTCGCAAGTTGACCGGTTCGTTCGGCAGCATCTTCAAGATTCCGGACCTGCGCCGGAAGATACTTTTCACCCTGGGCATGGTAGTGGTGTATCGCCTGGGTTCACATATTCCGACCCCTGGTATCAACGCTCAAGCCCTTGGCTACATGCTCGGTCAGATGCGGGGAACGGTGTTCGGTCTCTACGACATCTTTGTCGGTGGCGCGCTCTCCCGGGCTTCGATCTTCGCGCTCGGGATCATGCCCTACATCTCGGCATCGATCGTCTTTCAGCTTCTTGGTTCGGTCTTCCCCTATCTTGAGCGCCTGCAGCGCGAGGAGGAGGGCCGTAAGAAGGTCAACCAGTACACGCGCTACGCGACCGTGGCTCTGGCCATAATCCAGTCGTCGACCATAGCCATCTACCTTGAGAGCCAGCCGGCGACGCAGTTCGGCCCGATTGTCATGCAGTCCGGGTTCTTCTTCCGGCTGCTGACGATCATCACCCTCACTTCTGGTACTATGCTTGCGATGTGGCTGGGTGAACAGATTACTGATCGCGGAATCGGCAACGGTATCTCGTTCCTGATCTTCATTGGCTGCCTGGACAGCACTCCCCAGGACATCGGCCGGACGATCGCGATGGTCCAAGCGGGTGAGATCTCGTGGCTGGCGCTGGTACTGCTGGCCGCAGTGGTCTTTGCGGTCTACGCCGGAGTCGTTCTTCTGACGATGGCAGTGCTCAAGATACCGGTCGTCTATCAAGGCCGAGTCGTGGGCCGGCAGATGTACCGAGAACACCGGACCCATCTGCCGATACGGGTGTGGACTGCGGGCGTGATCCCCATCATCTTCGCCCAGTCGCTGGTGGTATTCCCCTCGACGTTCGCGCAGTTCATCAAGGCTCCGTGGCTTCAGTCGATGCAGCGGATCCTCAGCGCCGGCGGATGGCTCTACGATCTGCTCTACGCCGCTCTGATCATTTTCTTCACCTACTTCTATACGTCGGTTGTGTTCAATGCGCGCGACATCGCCGACAACCTGCGGAAGTACGGTGGCGCAGTTCCAGGAAAACAGGCCGGGGAGAAGACTGCCGAGTACATCGACCGCAGCCTTACCCTCATCATGTTGCCCGGTGCAGTCTCGCTGGTGATAATCGCGCTACTGCCCTCGTTCCTGATGAATGCGCTGCGCGTGCCCTTCTACTTTGGTGGCACCACGCTGATGATTATCGTCGGCGTCGCACTCGACACTCTGCAGCAGATAGAAGCTCACCTGGTAATGCGACACTATGAAGGTCTGGTCAAGGGTGGCAAGTTCCAGGGTCGTCGGTTCGGATAATCCCAGGAATACTACTCGCCCGACAACGGTAGATCTAGTAGGCGAGCCCGGGGCGCGGGCAAGTGACGTTGAACTCATACACCGCGTTCAATCGGGTGATACCGAAGCTTTTGACGAACTAATGAAACGATATGCTGCGAGCGTCTACAAGGTGACCTACGGACTTACGCGCAACCACGCGGATGCGGATGACCTTTCCCAGGAGACCTTCATCCGGGCATATCGAGCAATCGCCCGCTTCGATGAGCACTATCAGTTCTACACCTGGGTGCGCAGAATTGCGGTGAATCTCTGCTTCAACCATATCAAAAGGGGCAAGAAGTTCCGCTTTGTGCCTTTGCCGATTGCCGACGGCGACGACGAATCGGCCGATATCGCCGACCCCCAACCGCAGTCAGCGGACTGCGGGCTAGGGCGGGATCTGGAGCAGGCTCTGGTCAAGCTGCCACCGGACCAACGGGCAGTCTTCGTCCTCCGGGTGAACGAGGAGATGAGCTACGAAGAGATCAGCCAGGCGCTGGGTATCCCGGTTGGCACGGTGATGTCGCGTCTGAACCGGGCTCGCGAAAAGCTCCGTGAGCTGCTACGGGAGTACATGCCGGCAACATGAAACAGACGTGCGGCTCCGTTCGAGAGTGGCTCGGCGCATTTGCCGATGGAGAGCTCGACCCGGGGCGTGCCGAGCAGGTTCGTGTCCACCTTGAGACCTGCGCCGCGTGTCGGCGCGAGCTCGACCAGATACTGGCGCTCCACAAGCTGACGAAGAGCGTGGAGCACCCGCGTCTTGCCGAAGACTACTGGGATTGGCACCGGGCCAAGGTCTGGCACGGGATCCACAACCGGAAGCGCGCCCCGATGCCTTCGTACCGGCCTTCATTTGCCTGGCCCAAGCTGGCTACGGCTGCGGCCGGGCTCGTAGTCGTGCTGGTCGTGGTCATCGCCGGATGGCGGTCGCTCCTGGAGCGACCAGGTGCTGTCGGCAGGACGCTTGCCGAGAGGCAGACGAAGGCCGTGGCTCCGGTTGTAGCAGAGCCCGGGACCAAGCGTTCAGCAGAAGTTAGGGAGACCGGTAGGGTCACTGAAGGGATACCGGCCCGGGTCGAGGGCCGGTTCGACGAGGTTGCTCAGGTTCCCGCCGCAACTGGGCGGGACGCGGAGAAGGTCAGTATCGGCTACGCGTCCAGGGCCGCCGGGACATCCGGCGCAGATGGTGCCTCCAAGCCCGCCATCGCTTCTGTGCGTAGCTCTGAAGAGGCGGAGTTGAAGGTCGCCGCCGAGCAGCCGGACAATGACCTTGCCTCAGCTCCGTCTGGCAGCGCGCAGCACCTCCGCTCCTCCTCCACGAAGCCGAAGGGTCGCATCGTGTCCGGACCGGTACTGCTCGACCAACCTCCGCTGGCCGACGCGGACGCGCTCGACACCGGTACCGTGCTGCTCAACGTGGAGACTGATAGCTCCGGGCGGGTGCTGAGCGCGGGAGTGCGCCGTAGCTCGGGGTCAGTCAGGCTCGACAGTGTGGCCGTACGCCAGATACGCCAGTCACGGTTCAAGGCAGCGGTCAAGAACAACCGCAAGGTCGCCAGTTCATTCGAATACCACTTCCGGGTCCAGAAGAAGATGGACGACCTGGAGGAAGGGCAGAATCCGGGGATCAAGCAAGGGCCGGCGGAACTTCGGGAATCGAAGGGACAGCAGGATTCACCGACCCATGGAGAGAAGTCCCAGAAGCCGGACAGCGGCAGCAAAGACGCTCCTCTCAAGGAAAAGACCTCGAAGTAGACAGGTTTGGTCGGTGTTGGTTTCGCGGTGTGATGTCGCCGCTCTTTCTCTTCACAGGGACGGAATGAGCGAGCTGATGGGGTGAGTGCCAATTCACTGAGCCACCCTTGAGGCACGAGGCAAGGTGTTCGACTACGGTCGCTAGACCGGCAGCGACTCCGGGGCTTCCATGCCGTCCTGCCCAAGCTGCTTGCGCTTTCCTGTCTGCGTCTTGGCGCAATCCGGAGTTCTGCTGGTCGTGCAGGACTCGGCGGAATGCCCGCGGCCGGCGATGTCCGGGAGTCCCTTGCATCCGATACCGACGTCGGCAGGCTTGGAACCACCATCACTTCCTGGTTGTCGGGACCAACACCCCGTTGCGGAACTGGCGCACAGATTTGGGTCTGTTTCGCTACGAGTTCCAACTGCCCGGCAAGCGGCGTCGTGGCCATGACGAATCGTAGTCCATCATGATCAGCGTTTGACAGCGGGACCCCGGGCGCTATCATGCGCTTGGAATCTCATGCATCTGTACGAGTTGATTCGGCGCAAGCGGGACGGGGGCAGTCTAGGCGAAGAGGAAATCGAGGAGCTCGTTGCCTGCTTTGCGTCCGGGACTGTGCCAGACTATCAAATGGCGGCAATGCTGATGGCGGTCTTCTTCAGCGGGATGACCGCGGAGGAAACCGCGGCACTGACTCTTGCAATGATGAACTCGGGCGACGTCTTCGACCTATCCGGCGTCCCGGGTCCGAAGGTGGACAAGCACTCCACCGGCGGCGTCGGGGACAAGGTGTCGCTTATCCTCGCGCCGCTGGTTGCGGCCTGCGGAGTCAGGGTGCCGATGGTCTCGGGCAGGTCGCTCGGCCACACCGGCGGGACGCTGGACAAGCTCGAGTCGATTCCCGGGTTCCGTACCGACCTCTCGTATGCGCAGTTCAAGAAGAACGTCTCAGACATCGGGCTGTGCATTATGGGGCAGACGCAGCGGATGTGCCCGGCTGACCGCAAGCTCTATGCGCTGCGCGACGTGACCGCGACCGTGGATTCCGTGCCGCTGATTGCCGCGAGCATCATGTCGAAGAAGCTGGCTGAGGGAATCGACGGGCTGGTGCTGGACGTGAAGACTGGTAGTGGCGCGTTCATGAGCCGGACCTCTCAAGCGCGGCAACTGGCCCGGGCGATGATCAGCATCGGGACGCAACTGGGTAAGAAGGTTGTTGCTTTGGTCACCGACATGTCGGAGCCGCTGGGCGAGGCGGTGGGCAACGGGGTCGAGGTGATCGAGGCGATCGAGGCTCTGAAGGGACGGTGGCAGCCTGACTTGGAGGAGGTCACGCTGGCGCTCGGCGAGGAGATGCTGGTTTTGGCCGGTCTTGCTGGCACCCTGGCTCAGGCGCGACGGCTCCTGATGAGGGCGCTCTCACAGGGGCTCGGACTTGAGAAGTTCCGGCAGATGGTTAGGGCCCAGGGTGGCGACCCGAAGGTCGTTGATGACTACGGCCTGCTTCCTCAGCCTGCCTGTCGAGCCGGTGCCGTTGCCGCGTCAGCCGGATTCGTGAGGAGCATAGACCCGCTGCGGGTTGGTCTCTTGGGAGTAGGGCTGGGTGTAGGCCGGCAGCACCTCGACTCCAGGATAGACCACAGCGCCGGGTTCCTGTTCAGGAAGAAGGTCGGGGAGAAGGCGGCAAAGGACGAGGTCATCGCCGAGGTGGCGGGCTCGAACGAGGCCGCAGTCAAGGAAGCAGCGTTGCGGCTGCCCGCGCTCATCGCTATCGGGCCCACGCCACCGCGTCGCAAGGACATGGTTCTCGCCCGGTTGATCGGCAACGGAAATGACAATCAGGCCCGCCGACCCCAGGTTTCTGAGACCGACTCAGCCACTTACCACAAACGCACAAAGACACGACCGGCCAGAGCCTGAGTGCCAAGCAGACAAGCCCCAGGCTCGAGACACGAGTATCGGATCAAGTACGAATCCCGAGGTCCGAACGGGGCATTCCACTCCACTAGAGCTTCAAGCGGACTTCTAGCTTCCTAGATCGAATCTAGCGTCCATTGGTGTCTTGGTGGTTCAATGCCGGGGTTCTGGACGGACCTGGCGTTTGACTTTGCCGTTTGCGTGAAATATACTGGCACACCCCAATGTCGAACGACGAAGTCCGAATGCCGACGTGCCAGCGGCAGGCCTCGGCCAAGGAGAAGCGGCATGGCGAAGAACCAGAGTGACGGCAGGCTGGACACGGTCATCGGACCCGACACGAGCGTCAGAGGAGACTTCCGCGTCGCGGGCGGTGTGCGGCTGGACGGGCAGGTCGAGGGCCGAATGGATATCAACGAGACACTCGTCACCGGGCCGAAGGCACTTCTGAAGGGCGAGCTTCACTGCCGGGATGCGGTCGTCGCAGGCCGGATTGAGGGCGATATCTATGCGGCTGATAACGTTGAGCTTCAGACCGGGGCCCAGGTCTTCGGTAACATCAGATGCAGGGGACTGGTGATCCAGCCGGCCTGCCTTTTCCAGGGCAACTGCTCGATGGTGCAGGCGGGCGAGGGGAGCTAGATGACGGCGGGCGAAGTGAGAGGTCAGAAGTCCGATGTGAGATGTGCGGATTGCGGGGTGGAAGGCTTGCTGCTGCGGGACTAGGAGAACAACATGGATTTGAATCTTGCGGGGAAGAGGGCGGTGATAACCGGCGCGGGCTCGGGCATTGGCAGGGAGATTGCCGTTAGGTTCAGCGCGGCCGGCGCCGCGGTCGCGGTGTGCGACGTGGTGAAAGAAGCGGCTGACAAAGTTGCGGCCGAGATATCACGCGCAGGCAGGCAGGCGCGGGCGTATGCAGTCGACGTGTCAGACTTCGCCGCTGTCCAGCAGTTGTGCGAGCAGGTCGCAACCGACCTGGGCGGCATCGACATCCTTGTGAACAATGCCGGCATCACGCGCGACAACCTGCTGCTGCGCATGACCGAGGCGGAGTTCGACCGCGTCATTGCCGTCAACCTGAAAGGCGCGTTCAACTTCACCAGGGCTTGTTCTCGCGGGATGATAAAGAGCCGCTGGGGTCGCATCATCAGCATCGCTTCAATCATGGGCCAGATGGGCAACGCCGGCCAGGCCAACTACGCCGCGGCCAAGGCTGGGATCATCGGCCTGACCAAGTCGGTAGCCAGGGAGTTGGCGTCACGAAACGTCACGGTCAACGCGGTTGCGCCGGGCTACATAGCGACGGCCATGACCGAGAAGCTGGATCCAGCTACTCGAGAGGCTTACGTCGCCGGGATACCACTGAAGCGGGCCGGAACACCTGATGACGTGGCGAACGTCTGCCTTTTTCTTGCTTCAGACCTGGCGAGCTATGTAACGGGCCAGGTTCTGAGGGTTGACGGTGGACTGCTGATGTAGCATCCCGCAGCCCACAGCGAGGGGGACGCATCTGGCATCCCCCTGACCTTCACGTTTTATCTGCTGGTCAGTTCCCGACTAGAAGCTGTGCCCGCAGTCGACGCAGTAGGAGAATGCCGGGCTACCCGTTGGGTTCCGGGCGTCGGCGTAGCAGCCGTTGATCGGGCACGGTTGAGGTTGGGGCACAGCATTCCTTGGGATTGCCGGGGGTGGCGGGGGTTGGTCGTTCAGTATCTCGAAGTCGTGGGAGGGGATGGCAGTGGGTGGGGCTGGAATGGGATCGTGGTGGTAGTGAGTCACGGTCCTCCAGTTCTGGCAATTCGGGCATTGGACTTGTCCTGGCATCTAGGTCTCCTTCCGGCTGCCAAATGTCGCAGCAGCCGCATCTCTATCCTCCTGGGAGTAGACACGTTCGGGGGATGCCCATCGAGCGTCGCTGTCACTGTTCCCGGGGCGGCACCCGAACCCCATCTCTCCGCTCGTCAGTGTAACTTCCGGCGGTCGCCTGTCAAGAGAGCGCGTTGCCTCACCAGAAATCTACTCGAAGCCACCCCGTTGCCTCACGTAAGAAACCTACTCGAAGCGGAGGCACAATCTGACCATGTTCTATCTGGAAAGGAACCGGTCAGATGGCTTTGACTATG
>VGIR01000013.1 GCA_016867815.1 candidate division WOR-3 bacterium
CCGTTCCCCCGGCGCTAGCACGCCATCATAGCGTAACACCCATTCCTGTCAACAGCCACAACCACACAAAACGACACCACACGTAACATCATACAAATCGGCCCCTTAGCTCGCCCCCCCCCTATGTGGAGAAGTCTTGACGCCCATCCTCTTGCCCGAGGGAGTGCCGGGTGCATCACTAGCACGGCTCCGAGCTCGCGCTACCTGCGGCGGAGGTAGCGAAAGAGGCCGTTGGTGACTGCGTCGCAGCACAAGCTCAAGCCGGCTGACGGTTCACGGCTGACCGCTGCGGCCACTCGACCACTGCAGCACTG
The DNA here is from genome assembly GCA_016867815.1 of candidate division WOR-3 bacterium. NCBI lineage: Bacteria > Pseudomonadati > Caldifarciminota > Caldifarciminota bacterium. The sequence goes on from VGIR01000013.1 coordinate 315, forward strand.
GAGCACTGGACCACTCGATCCTTCTCCCCCACCGATTTGACCTCGAGTCGTGGTCGGGCTACTCTTTCTCCGGGCTGGCCCTGAAGCCCAGCCCATCCGCCGGAAGCATAAGACTAGTATGAGTCTGCGAAGTTCCTCCAGGCAATCGGTTGCGCCTGGGAGCGGAGCAGATGGAGCGTGAGAACAACGACAAGGAGTCATCATGGTTGAGATTCGCATAGAGGGAGACAAGGCTGTCTTCGAGGTGCAGGGATGGGACAAGCTCTGGTCATTGCGCAGCCGGCTTGATATCCCACTCACCAATATCAAGAGTGCCACGTTTGACCCGGCGCCGGCGATGGGGTGGTTCAAGAACCTCAAGTTAGTCGGTACCGGTATTCCGAACTTCTTTCTGGCTGGGACTTTCATTCAGAATGGCAACCTGGTCTTCTGGGATGTGCGTCGGCCGGAGCGGACTGTAGCCATTGAGCTTGCTCACGAATGGCTGGCCAAACTGATCATCGAGGTGGCCGATCCGAAAGCGGCCGTTGAGTTGATTGACGGTGCTGTTCACAACTCCCGCACATGACAGCGAGGAAGGCGGAGGCGCGAGGAATCAGCGGAAACTAGGGTCAGGCACGCAGTTTCGGGAAGCTCCCAGGAGGCATCTCAGATCGGCGCGGGCGTAGCCCGCTAGCCCCAAGCCAGTTTCACCCCAAGCCCCGCACCTTAGGGGCTTCCGCCCCTCAAGGCGGTGTACGCGACTCCCTTTGGTCGTCGCACGTGCACCTGTCACCCCGTTGGGGTGAAACCACGCTCAAGCGCAAGCCCAAGCTCAAGCCGGCTGACCGCTTCCGACCGATGCCTTACCCTCTGACCTCTTCCTTCCTCTCCCCGAAGCCAGATAGCCGAACCACTCGGTTCATCATAATGAACTGCACCCTTCCGCCTCCAGATGACAGGCCCCCCGGATTTGACACCCCCGCCCTGGCGTCCGCGGCTTGACAAGGATAGACGCAGGATTAGACTTCTGTCCGTAGTCAAAGGCAACAATGCCACGGGAACCATCAGGCCCATTCAAGCTCGGCCTTCAGGTCAGCGGCGCCCCGGTCCGCCTCGGGGATGCCTTCGAGAGCGAGGAGTGGCGCAAGGCGCTGGCCGTCGGTAGCTTCAGCCGGGCGAGTCTTGTGGAGAGTCTCAGGCTGGGCGCCGGACTCTTCTCCGGCGCTGTCTATTCCGCCCGGAATCAGGAGTTGTTGCTGTTCAGCGGCAAGGTGTTCGTTGCGCCGGACCTGGGCGACGGACCGATGAAGTTCAGCACTTCCGTAGCGGCTTGCTTCCACGGCGGCTCACTAAGCCGGTTGCGGGCGGACGTCACCGGCAACATGCAGGCTGCGTCACGCTTCGCGGGGCAGTGCAAGCACGCGCTGACCCGGCTGCTCGGCGAACCGAGCCAGCGCCGGAAGGACGGCTCGCCGGTGTGGTGGGGCAGCAGCGACCGCATCACGCTATTCCACTCCGCCGACCACACCTACCTTGTCCACGAGTTGACAGCCAGGAAGTAGCCGGCCGCGACGTCAGCCGGGTTTGCGGTCAGGGACCGGCAGTTGGCGGTCTTGTCAGCCGGACACCCCGTCCCACACCCCTGTCTTTCCTGCCCCCTTCTGACGGTCAGTCTTGTGATGGAGGCAAGGCGGGGCGTTTCCCAGCCATCGGCAATCCCCGTAGGCCGTTGCCCGCCGCCCGTGCAGAGTGGGCCGTCGGCTATCTGTCACCGCTGTCGGTTTGACAATCGTGCCCGCGAACCTAGAATCGAGACCATGACCGGAGTATCCGAGTCATCTACTGACCTTGTCTGCAGCGCCGAATCCCGGTAAGGAGGCCCGATGCACACCATGATTCTCGTGGTTCTGACCGCGATTAGTCTCAATTCCAACATCGACTCGGTCGTCGTCTATCCCGACCAGGCGATGGTAATCCGCCGGGCGTCCGTCGAGGTCGGCGGCTCGACCCAACTGTCGTTTCCCGACCTGCCGGGTATCCTCGACGACAACTCGGTCCGCATCCGCGCTCCCGGACTGAAGCTCGGCGAGGTGCAGGTGAAGCCGGGTTACCTCTCCGAGCCGACACCGCGGGTGAAGCTGCTGGCGGATTCGCTGGCGCGGGTTGACCGCCGGGCCAAGGTGATGGCCAACGAGAAGGCGATGCTTCAGGCCAAGATGGAGTTCCTGAGATCGGTGAAGGCGGCCGGGCCGGACCAGATGTCGAAGGAGGTCTCCGGCGGCAAGGTGGACCCGAACAACTGGTCCGCGGCCATCGGCTTTCTCGGCACCCAGATGATGGCGGTAGGTAGCCGCCAGCTCGACCTGGAAGAACAGGAGTCGGAGCTTTCCCGCGTGCGCCTGGCCGTGGCGCAGGAGCTCGCCGACGTGAGAGCACGGGTGGAGAACCGGAAGACAGTGACGGTTGACGTCGTGGCCGACGAGACGAAGGAGTACAGCATCACCGTCAGCTACCGGGTGCCGGGCGCGGTCTCGTGGGAGCCATACTACGAGTTGCGGGCACGGCCCGCCGACGAAACGGTGACCCTCGCCTACTACGTCCGGATGGAGCAGAGCACCAACGAGGACTGGAACGGCGTGGCGATGATGCTCTCGACGGCGCGGCCTTCCGCCGGCGGCGTCGCGCCCGAGCCGCGGCCGTGGTACGTGGACGTGGCCGAGGCCCAGAGCTACAAGCTGATCGAAAGGCAGAGGGGCAACCTGGACGTGAGGCAGTTGAGCGATCTCGTCGGAATGCAGGCCGGCGCGACCCAGGGTCGGGGTGGAAGGATCGACGACGTAGCCTACCTCGTGGACGGGGCAGTCGCGCTCGAGGCCGGCATCTCGCTCCAGTATGCGATGCCGGGCCGTATCACCCTCAAGAGCGGAGAGGACCCGAAGAAGTTCTTCCTCACCGACACGAAGATGGGAGCAGACTTCAGCTACTACGCCTACCCGCGGGTGCGTACTTCTCCCTATCTGCGTGCGAACGTGCAGAACGGCTCCGACTTCGTCTTTCTGGCCGGCAAGGCGAACACCTATGTCGGCGACGAGTTCACCGGCACCACCACCCTCGCCAACATCGCGCCGGGCGAGTCGGCCAGCCCCAGCTTCGGCGTGGACGACCGGATGAAGGTGCAACACCAGCGGACCCGGCTCCTCACCTCACGCACCGGCCTTTTCACGAGACGCACCCGGACCGAGTTCGAGTTCAAGACCACGATCGAGAACTACCACACCAAGCCGGTAACGATGACGCTGGTCGAGCAGATTCCGACGTCGGCCAACACCGACATCAGGGTGAGCCTGACCAGGCTCGAGCCCAAAGGGTGGGTAGAGAACAAGGATAACGGCACCTACACCTTCACGTTCGAGATGAAACCGCAGGAGAAGCTCACCGTGAACATCGCCTATGCGGTCGAGTACCCCACTGCGACGAAGATAGCCGGGCTGTTCGACGCCATCAACCCGGCCCGTTCGCTGGAGCTCAACCGGATGTACGACGAACAGCAGATGAAGAAGAGGTAGGCGGCCGGCGATTCAGGACGCGAGATCTCCCCTGCCGGTTCGACGCCCGCCCTGCACACCCAGACGCCTGCGACGTCGGTGCCGTTTCGACCCGCGCCTGCCGGCCGGCAATTGACGCTGCGACTGCCCGGGCTAGAATGTACCAGCGGTAGCAGCCATTGCCGGTCGCAGCCGCGTTTCGGTGTCAGTCGCCCCTAGGAGAAGCGCTGCATCTTATCTCACTCATCATCCTTGGCGCTTTGCTGCCGGCAGCGCCGCTGCCGGCGCTTGATCGTACCGAGGCGATCACGGAAGCCCGCGTCTACTTTGATGACGTCCGCACTCTCAGTCGGCTTGGCGAACTCGCCGGCCAACTTGACATCTGTACCTGGGTCAAAGACGAACTCGGCGGGTATCTGGTTATCAATGCCGACAACCGCCAGCTCGCACAGATCCGGGATGCCGGCCTGCTCGTTGACGTCACCTACCCGGACATCAGGCAGAAGTTCTTCGAGATGACCGGCGTACGATCCGGGGACGCTGAGTCGGGTCGCGACTTCGGCTTCTTTCTGACCTATTCTGAAACTCAGGATACGTTGCAGGCGCTGGCCGCCCGCTACCCGGCCATCTGCACGCTGTTCAGCCTCGGGCTGACTCCGCAGGGACGTGCGCTCTGGTGCCTCAAGATATCGGACAACCCCGGCCCGACCGAGGACGAACCCGCCTGCTTCTTCAACGCGGCAACCCATGCCCGGGAGCCGCTCGGCACCTCCTGCTGCGTCGCCTTCGCCGCCCGGATACTCTCCGAGTACGGCATCGACTCAAGCTCAACCTGGCTGGTTGACAACCGTGAAATCTTCATCGTTCCGGTGATGAACCCCGATGGCTACGTCTACAATTCGGATTCCGGCGGCGCGGAGTCCAACTGGCGCAAGAACCGGCGCAGCCCGACCCCTCCCGACATCGGGGTTGACCTGAACCGCAACTACGGATACAAGTGGGGCTACAGCAACTTCGGGTCTTCGGCAAGGCCGTGGGATGACACCTATCGCGGCCCGGCACCCTTCAGCGAGCCGGAGACGCAGATGATCCGCGACTTCCTTGCGACCTACCAACCCCGCACCTGCATGGACATCCATACCTACGGCCAGTACAACCTCTATCCATGGGGCTACGCCGGCGTCCAGCCACCCGACCAGGCCATGCTTCAGGAAGTGGTGGACACATTCCGGACGAACAACCGGTACCCTGCCTCGCTGACCGGGCAGGTCTATTCAACCATCTACCCCTGCAATGGCATGTCGGTTGACTGGGAGTACTCGGACACGGCCGGCAAGTTCGTGACCTATGCCTTCACTTGCGAGCTCGGCACTACCGACTTCTGGTACGGCTGGCTCGATTCGAGCTACATCAACCGTGAGTGCAATCTGAACATCCCGAACCTCTACTACCTGGCTCGTGTGGCCGGAGCGTACTTCGATTGCGAGGCAATGACATCGGATGACTCCGCCGGCGGCAACGGCAACTACCAGCTCGGGCCGGGTGAGTCGGCCGGCGTCTGGTTCACCCTCCGGAACCGGGCAATCCACCCGGTGGATTCCGCGTACGCAGTCACCGCGCGGCTCATATCAGGCGAGTACGGCGTGGAAGTACTCGACCCCGCACGCCCGTTCCCCAACGCCGCCCGGGGAAGTGCGGTTAGTAACCACGCGACCCGGTTTCACCTGCGGGCATGGAGTACGATCCCACTCGGCCGGCGCGTGCCGCTGCGGCTGGAACTAAGCTTCAGCGCTTCCGGACAGCAGTACACCCAGTCACTCAACTTCGATATCGTGATTGGATCCGACCGCTTACCTGTGACCAGGGCGTCATCACCCCTCGATTCGTCCCGTTTGACGGCTTCACCCAATCCCGCCCGCAACCGCGTCCACCTCAGCTCTTCTCCTGCCTCTGGTGCCGGACGCATGGACATCTTCTCACCCGACGGTCGCCTGCTGACATCGACCGGTTACCGCGGCCCTTTCACCTGGGACTGCAGCCGGGCGCCTGCCGGGGTCTACTTCTGCCGTCTTTCAAGCAATGGGAATTCGGTGACAACGCGCGTCAGCGTAGTACACTAGAGGCCTGATGCGCAGAAGCTCCACTCCGCCAAACAGAGAGACTGAAAGGCACTAGCCATGCTCTACCGTGACGCCGGCGTCGATATCAATGCCATGGACGCGGTCAAGCGTCGGATCGCAGGCATCGCCCGTTCAACCTATGGACCGCAGGTCCTCTCCGAAGTCGGCTTGTTCGGGTCGCTCTGTCGGGTACCGAAGATGCGCGACCCGGTGCTGGTCGGCAGTTGCGACGGCGTGGGCACCAAACTGGTCGTGGCCCGGCTCTGCGGCCGCTACGACACAGTCGGCATTGACATCGTCAACCACTCGGTCAACGACATCCTGACGCTCGGGGCGCGGCCGCTCTTCTTTCTCGACTACATCGCCCATTCGAATCTCGCCCCGCAATCCCTGCTCGAAATCGTCAAGGGCCTGGGCAGGGCCTGCCGTGACAACAACTGCTCGCTCGTCGGCGGGGAAACCGCGATGATGCCCGACATCTACAAACCCCGTGACTTCGACCTGGCCGGCTTCATCGTCGGCACGGTCGAGCGGCGCCGGATCACGAACACCCAGAGCATCTCGCCCGGCGACGCGGTCATCGGCATACCTTCAAACGGACTCCACACCAACGGCTATTCCCTCGCGCGCCGCGTGCTCTTCGACAAAGCCGGGCTCAAAGTCAACTCGCGAGTCAAAGGTCTCTCCCGCCCGATCGGTGAAGAACTGCTCCGTCCGCATCGCTCCTACCTGAAGCCGGTCTATCCCCTGCTCAGCCGAATTCACGCGCTTGCCCACATCACCGGTGGCGGCTTCGCCGGCAACATTGGCCGTCTCCTGCCCGACGAGGTCTCTGTCATCATCCACAAGTCGAGCTGGCGTCCGCTGCCGATCTTCCGTCTGATTCAGCGGCTGGGGGACGTGCCGGACGAAGAGATGTATCAGACGTTCAACATGGGGATGGGCATGGTGCTCATGGTGGCGCCGACGCAGGTAGACCGTCTCCTCGGCTCGATTCCGGGCAGCCGCGTTATCGGCAAGGTCGTCCGCGGCACCTTCGGCGTCTCGGTCATCTAGGCGGGGACCGGGGATCAGGGATCAGGGACCGGGGCGCCGGAATCCGGCCCGAGCAAAGACATCCGGGTTTACCGCGACTTGAAGGTTTGGCAGGAGGCAATGACCCCGGTGCGGCTCACCTACAAACTAACCAAAGAACTGCCACGCAATGAAGAGTTCGGGCTGTCGCACTTGATCAGTCTGGACTGGTCGGCAGATTGCTGAAAGCTCTCATCCGAGCACTGAGCACAAGGCAAGCGGGCTAACCATAGCGTTCCGGCCGTCCGTTCTCCCCCGAACCCCGACCCCCGATCCCGCTTGGGGTTATCCGCGCGGGTGGAAAGTCCGGTGGGTTTCTCTCAGATACTCACGATCAACGTGGGTGTAGATCTGGGTGGTGGCGATGCTCGAGTGGCCGAGCATCTCCTGCACTGCCCGCAGGTCCGCACCACCTTCGAGCAGGTGGGTGGCGAAAGAGTGGCGGAGCGTGTGCGGGGTGACGCGACGTTTGATTCCGGCCAGCGCCACACAGGAGCGGAGAATCTTGAGGAACCCCATCCTTGACATCCTGCCGCCGCGATGGTTCAGGAACAGGCTGGGGCTCGTCTTCTTCCCGGCGTAGTGGGGCCGGGCCGCGCTCAGGTAGTCGCGCACCGCGCTGAGCGCGGGCTGTCCGACCGGCACGACCCGTTCCTTGCTGCGCTTGCCCATCACCCGCAGGAACCCGTCCGCGAGCGCGATGTTCGAGGTCACAAGGCCCAGGAGTTCCGACACCCGGAGCCCGCTCCCGTACATCACCTCCAGCATCGCCCGGCTGCGCAGAGCCCAGAAGCGGTCCGGCGCGCTGCCCGCCGCTTCTATCAGCTTCGCTATCTCGTCCTGGGTCAGGACGCTCGGCAGCTTGCGGCGTTGCTTGGGCAGGTCGATGTCGTCGGCCGGGTTTGCCGCCAGATGCTGTTCGGACGCAAGGAAACGGTAGAAGAGCCGGACCGACACGAGCTTGCGCGCAACCGTCGTGGTGGCGAGCCCGGCGGCACCGAGTTGTCGCGCGTAGTCGTGAAGCGTCTTCCGGCTGGTTTCAGCCGGGCGCAGGGCAGTTTCCGGCATGGCGAGGAAGAACTGCTTCAGGTCGGCAAGGTAGCAGTCGGCCGACCCGCGGGTGACGCTCCGCTCGACCAGCAGGTAGTCGGCGAACCGCTCGAGCAGCCGGTCTGCCGAGTCAGGAAGCCGGGGACTCGATTTCCGACCGGCTGACGACCGTGTCGCGTTTGTACCGGTCGTCCGGGTTCGGGTGGTCTTCATTGTAGTGCAGGCCTCTCGACTCTAGCCTCCTGATGGCGCATTCGACGACGAGTAGTGACGCGGCCAGCAGGTTGCGGAGCTCCATGGCGGCGACCGTCTGCCCGGTCCTGTCGCCCTCGCCTGCCAGCTTCATGAGTTCGCGTCGGGCTTCGGCCAGGCCGGCATCAGACCTGACAATCCCGGCGTACTGCCACATCAGGTCCTGCAGGCGCTGTCTGAGTCCCGCGACAAGTTCAGACCCGGAGTCCGGGACCGGAGACCGGAGACCGGAGTTGAGTTCCGGACCGCGAACTCTGAACTCTGGACTCTGGACTCTGGAATCTGAGCTCTCCACGGCTCTTTCCGCTGCCCGGTCCGCCATCACGAGCGCTTCCAGGAGCGAGTTCGAAGCCAGCCGGTTCGCGCCGTGCAGTCCCGAACAGGCACACTCGCCCGCAGCATAGAGCCCCGGGACCGAAGTCTCGGCCCAGTCGTTCGTCTCGATTCCACCACAGATGTAGTGTGCTGCCGGCACTACCGGTATCGGCTGGCGCGTGATGTCGATGCCGAGTCTCAGGCAGGTCCGGCTGATGTTGGGAAACCGCTCGCACAGCCGCCTGGGATCAAGGTGCGTGGCATCGAGCAGGACATAGTCTCCTCCGCGTTGCTTCAGTTCCGTAGCTATGGCCCGCGCCACTACGTCGCGCGGCGCCAGATCCGCATCCGGGTGATAGGCGGGCATGAATGCGTGGCCGTCGCGAGTCCGGAGAACTGCGCCCTCTCCCCGCACCGCTTCGGAGATGAGAAAGGCGCGGCCCTCCAGCAGATGTCCGTAGAGCGCGGTCGGGTGGAACTGGACGAACTCCATGTTGGCTATTCTCGCGCCGGCCCGGTAGCCCATGGCGACACCGTCACCGGTGGCAATCCGCGGGTTGGTGGTGTGCAGCCAGGCCTGACCTGCGCCACCGGTAGCCAGCAGGCAGACCCGCGCGCCGGCTATCTCAACCGTTCCGCTCGACGTATCGAGAACGCGGGCGCCGCAGCAGCGCCCGCTATCGTCCAGGACCAGATCGACCGCGAAGTGCTCTTCGAGCATCGTGACGTTCGGGTTTGACCGGACTGCCCTGAGCAGCCCGTGCTCGATCTCGGCGCCGGTGAAGTCATGGGCGTGGACGATGCGCCGGCGCCGGTGCCCGCCCTCCTGCCCGAGGTCGAAGTGCTCATGGCCCGAGGCGTCGGCATAGGTGTTGAAGGGCACGCCGAGGCTGAACAGCTCGCGGACCAGCCCCGGCCCGCCTTCGGTAACGAGCCGGACCAGATCAGGATGCGCGATGCCGCCGCCGGCCCGGATCGTGTCCTCGCAGTGGAGCCGGGCACTATCATCGGTCTCGACCGCGGCGGCGATTCCGCCCTGGGCATAGTTGGTATTCGACTCGGTGTCCGCCTTCTTGGTGACGAGCAAGACCGAGCCGGTCCGGCTCACGCGGTGCGAGAACCAGAGCCCGGCCATGCCGGAACCAATGACGAGGAAGTCGACCCTACGCGATGATTCGGGAAGTCCGTGATCCAAAGGACTGAGTGGTCAGACGGTCAAGTGGAAAGTAGAAAGGGGAGAATGACAAAGTCCGGACCTGGCCATTTCCACTTGGGACTTCTCCCCTTCGCCTAGAATCGGTAGCAGACTTTGATGCCGGGCTCGGCGTCACCGGGACGGAACTCGACCCGGCCTGCCGTTCCTTCACGGCCGGCAAAGAATGCGCAGTCTATGAAGCTGACGAGCCGATTGAGCACCAGAGCTCCGACCGCAAACTGCGCGTTCAGCGCCGCATCCCGGCCCGCCCGCCTCGTCCCCCAGTAGCGGACGCGAGCCGAGTCCGAACTCCAGTTCCAGGCCTCCGAACCGAAGTATCCCTCGTTCAGGTAGTACGCGTGCTGGCGTTCCGGATCATCAGGGAAGATGTCCCGGGCATCAGACCTTACTTCCTCGTTGTACTCGTCGGCATTGTCGTACCTTTCCAATGCCCGGTAGTAGCTCAACTTCCTGACGGTCAGGTCAGCGCCGGCCTCGCGCCCGGCAAAGAGACGAGCGTCTCGCTCCCGGGCCGAGCCGTACCAGGAGAACCCGGACCAGAGCGCCCAGAGCGTGCCGTCCAACCAGAGCAGGGCTTCGCCACGCTTCGCGCTGCCCAACATCATCTGTCCCGTCCCGGGCAGCGCCAGGGACGCAAGGATGGCGCGGCCGCGAGGGGAAGATTTCGGCGCGGGCGAACCGACTGCAGGCTGGACTGCTACTGCCAGTGCGAGAAACGTGCTCAGCATCATAGTCACTCTCTCATTCTACAATAACTTTGCGACACTCGGAAGCGACACCGCTCCTGGTGACCAGGAAGTACGTGCCAGGACTGATACCGTGCAGGTCGATGGCAGATCGGTCTGCATTTGCCGCCTGTCTCACCTGCCTGCCGGCAGCATCGTAGAGCGAGGCGCACCCGCCCGGGTCCTGCCGACTGACCTCCAGCCGCCCGTACCGCCCCAGGATACTCTGCCGGCCCGTGGCCCTCGTCTGCAGTCCGTGGTTTCGCGCCTCTTCATCGACGCCGATCAGGTCCCAGTCAGTCAGCTTGGCATAGATGTCAAAACCCTTGTGACGGCGGTTGTCGGCCCAGGTGAATGCCAGTACCCCGTTGCCGGCAACGACACTCTGCCCGACCGTCCAGTGGTGGTTGTTCGGAAACAGCTTGGGCTCATTCACCATCTTGTTGAAGCTGATGCGCGCGCGGGCCGAATCGAATCTCTGGCAGTAGATCTGCGGGTTGCCGGGGAAGTCCCGCTCATCGTTGAACTCCACGGCCAGCCTGCCATCCGGAGCGTACGCACAACTGGGCGAGTAGGCGTCCCCGGCTGCCTGATTGTCGTTGACCCGCTCGTTGTCGCCGATTCTCGTTCCGGCCGAATCAAACCACTGCACGTACACGTCATACGCATCTCTCCTCGTATCCTCCCAGGCCACGGCAAACCGGCCCCGCTCATCAATCGCGCACGACGGATAGCCGTGATACGTGCCGTCCGGGTCTGTGTTCACCCGGATGTTGCTGCCGATGCGTGAGCCGTCAGCCCGGAAAGCCTGGCAGTAGATATCCGAGGCCCCGGAACGATAGTCCATCCAGGCGGCAACGAAGCGCCCGCTCCTGTTCATGGCTGCGCTGCCGTAGTACCCGTAGCCGGCTGTGTCCTGCACCGCAAACTCCGGGCCCAGCGGGTTGCGGCTGTAATCGTACCTGCGGCAGTACATCTGGTTCGGACCGCCACGCGAATCCATCCAGAGAACGACCGCGTTGTTGCCTGAGTCCATCGCCACGTACGGATACCATTGGGACGCGCTCGCCCCGTCGGAGTTGACCAGGAAGTTGGGGCCAACCGCGCTTCCGCCGGCATCCAGGTACTGCGCGTAGATATCGGTGGAATCCGACCCGGCCCGCATGTCGGTCCAGGCGGCAAGAAACAGGCCGGCACCCCCGGCCACACTCGGGTAGTACTGCGGCGCTCCACCCGGACCGTCACCATTGACCCGCAGGTTTGCCCCGAGCAGATTCCCGGCTGCGTCGGTGACACACCGATAGATGTCGCTGGCGCCGTTCCGCTCGTCCTCCCAGGCAATGCAGATGGCGCCGGCTGCGTCCATGCCGATGGACGGGCAGCGCTGCAGCGCGCTGCCGCGGTCGTCGTTGATGCGGAAGTTGGCGCCGACCTTGCTGCCGTTCCGGCTGAGACGCTGGCAGTAGATGTCGTGGTTGCCGGAACGGGCGTCGGCCCAAACCACCCAGTATCCACCGTCGGGACGCGCCTCGATGCTGGGGTTCATCTGGCTGCCGGTACTCACATCGCTCAACCTTAAGCCGAGTCCCTGCGGGACTCCGCCCGCGTCGTATCGCCGCCCGTAGACGTCATCCTCACCATTCCGGCCGTCGGTCCACACCACGATGAACTCGCCGTACTTGTTCACGGCTGCTCCGGAACCGTGCTGGCCGGTGCTCCCGTTGTCATCATTGACCCGGAAGTTTTGGCCGCGAGGATTGCCGTCGTCACCGTAGCGCTGACCGTATACATCCCAGTTGCCGTTTCGCGCGTCGTCCCAGGTAACGACGAACTCACCTCCTGCTCCGCAGGCCACGTCCGGGGTCCACTGGGTGCTGACGTCGGTAGTGACCTTGACATTCGCGCCGATCCGCTGGCCCTGGGAGTTGAATCGCTGATAGAAGACATTCCAGTCCATGCTTCCCTGGCCCCTGCCATCCATCCAGGCTACCGTGAACCTGCCCGAGCTGTCACCGGAGACCTCGGGTTCGTACTGGTTCGCGTACCCGATCTGGTCGTCATTCACCCGGAAGTTCGTGTCCAGCGGCGTGCCGTCGGGATTGAAGAACTGCGCGAATATGTCACCGGTCAGGCCGAACCTCCGGTCATCCCACGCCAGCAGGGTAACGCCGCCGGGCGACGTCCACGCCCCGGAAATGCTCTGGTCGCCACCGGCTGCGGAATCGCTGACCCGCGAGTTGTCTCCCAGGCGCGCGCCGGCGGCGCTGAACCGCTGCGCGAAGAGATCGGAGTTGCCGATGTCTCTCCGGTCTTCCCAGCAGAAAAGGGACTGGCCGTCCGGCCGCATCGCGCTCGACGGGTCTCCCTGCCATCCCATGGTGATGTCGGTGTTCAGGCGTCCGTTCGCTCCGATCAGGTTCCCGGCCGAGTCCAGCCTCTGGTACCAGGCGTCTGCGTCCCCATCGCGGAACTCATACCAGCTCACCACGAAGTTGCCCGAACCATCCACCGCGAGCTTCGGCGCCAGCTGTTGGCAGCCGCTCGCCGTATCGTCGTTGAGGACAAAGTCGTTCTTGATTACGCCGTCGGCGCCCGGTCCCCCGCTCCACGCCCCGCCCGCCTCGCCCCGCTGTGTACGCCGAGGCGGCTGTGCCAGCCCGCGCGGCAACGGCCTCGGGTTTTCGGGAGTTCGCATCACGGCGAGCTGGCCATAGCGGCCCGGATCTGAGGCCACCGGCCCAGCCAGTGCCACGGCCGCAGCCAACGTGGCTGCAAGCAGGCCGGTCTGCAACCTGCGATCTGCAATCCGCAATGCCGTGGCCTACCTTATGACCGCCAGCTTCGTGAACTTCACCTCGCGTCGCCCGGGTCGCTTCGCTTCAAGCCTGACCACGTACGTACCGGGTGTAATCTTCTTCAGGTCAACCGTTGTCTCGTTGTCGGCATCCTTCACCGCCTGGCCGTCGAACTCCGCGCCGACCGGTTCCCCGGCCATGTCCAGAAGCCGAAGCTTCACCTCGTCGGCATCATGCAGGTGGTAGCGGACGTTGACGGAACTGCCCGCCGGGTTCGGGTATACGTACAGCTTGTCGACCAGCCCGGTATGCGTACGCGGTTGCCAGGGAGGGAGCTCTGATTCCAGGATGAGACCGGTGTGGCAGGCATCGTGATACGCGCACGGCCACTTGATGCCGCTGGCCGGGCCCGGCATTTTCCAGACATAGAACGTGCCGGAATCGTCGCCGGCAGCCAGTTCCAGCTTGCCGTCACCGTCCAGGTCAACGGCAAGCGGCACGGCACTGATTCCCGCCGTTGCCATCAGCGGAAAGAACGGCAGCGGCTTTCCGGTTGTGCCGTCCAGGCCGAGCAAACCGTACTCAGGCGACCCGATGATCAAATCCGACCCTCCATCACCATCCACGTCAGCCACGACCGGCGAAGATGCGTACTGGAAGTAGACGTCAACCGTGATGATCCAGTTACCGGCCAGTTCCGTCGTCGTATAGGTGGACTCCTGCGTGAACGGGTAGTTCGAGACCAGGTTCCCGCTGCGGTTCAACGCAAAGAGGTCGTTCATCGAGGCGGCAAGCACATCCGGGTACAGGTCGCCGTCCATATCCGCGGCTGACAGCGTGCCCGTGAATGGACTCCGGATGAACTCGCGGGACCGGAACTTGACCGTACCGTCGAGGCCCACCACGTAGAGACGGTAGTCGTGCTCGCCGCCGGCCACCGCAGCAATCTCTCTGCTTCCATCCCGGTCAAAGTCGGCAACCAGAGGCTGGGCCTTGGCGTAGAACGGCGAGATACTCAGCACTACCGGGAAGCCGCTCACGAGCGATCCATCCGGTTCGTAGAGAAACAGCCTCCCATCGCCGCTCAGCAGGACGATCCGGGGACGGACGGTATCGGTTACCGCCACGGCCGCGCGGATTTCCGAGCCCACCGCCACCGGGAATCCCGGCATCAGGCTGCCGTCGCCCTTCCAGGCATACAGCTTCATGTCGGTCGAACCAACGATGATCTCCTTCTTGCCGTCTCCGTCCAGATCTGCCAGCACCGGCGCAGCAAAAACCCTGTCCCCCACCTTGATCCGGGTCGGCGCGCCTGAAACCGGGACGACCGTGACAAGAGTGTCATTCCCGGCGGCCACAACCTCGAGTCTCGAGTCACCGGCTACGTCGCCGATGGCGATGTCAGCCCTGGTCGTGGCTCCTATGCTCAACGGCGGCCGGAGCGCGGATCCGTTCGACCGCCACATCTTCAGCCCGCCGCCCGCGTCGATGACCGCGATATCGAGTGTGTCGTTGCCGTCCATGTCGGCAGCGAAGGCCGACAGGAATGGGGTGTTGCCGACCACCTTCGGGAACCCCGGCTGGTACAGGTCCCATCCGACCTTCACCGAGATGACCGTGTCCTTCAATGGCGCGGTCGAGTCGACGGCCCCCAGCAGCCTGACGCCGATGTAGCTGCGACCTTTGTACGCGTCTGTGTTGGGGTTAGTGTAGGCGGTGAAGCTGTCGTTGTACCCGCCCTTGGAGAACGGATCGTACTTATGCCCGTAGACCTCGTAGTTCGGCGCCCGCGACTGCCAGTAGGGCACGTCGAAGTCCTGCACGCCATCGCCCTCTTCCAGGTCCACGCCCTTGCGCGCCGGGTCGATGTTGACGGCATTGAACGGCCCGTAGTCGGCCAGCACCCTCCGGTCTATGTGCCAGATGAGCAGACCGGACCCGGGCTGGAAGAAGTCGTACTCACTGCCGCCCACCGCGATGACCACGCCATCCTCGACGTCCACGTCAATCGTGTCGGGTTGTTTGACGTCTACCTGGCGGTTCTCAATCAGGAAGTACTCTTCCGGGCTTATCGGTATCTTGACGATGGTGGGGCGCAGCGAATCACCCCGCTGGCTGAAGAGTTCCGTGTCCATCTCCGCTGCGAATATCGGGATCGACTCCATCGGCACCCTGACCGTCCTCACCTGGCTGATGGTGTCGAGAAACAGCGTACGATGGTACGCATCCAGGAATCCCGGGACGACGCCGGGCGGAGCTCCCGCCCCGTAGTCTCCAAGCCAGCTGCCGTAGCCCATCAAGCTCCATCCGCCCACGCCCATAGTCGCGCCGGTCACATCGTACAGGTCGTAGGCTCCCAGCAGATGCGCGAACTCGTGGAAGAGCGTTCCAGCCAGACCCGTCATGCCAAGGATGTTGGTCTGGCCTTCGTACATGGTGTCCTGACGCATCATCTCCGGCAGCACCGTCCCTTGCTCGATATGGGTACGGCCGGAATCCACCGAGATGTGCGGCTCGCCCAGGTAGGCCTGGATCGCGCCGGAGGGAATCTCGCCGGCCAGAAGGTCGAACGGCGAGTCGTTTCTCAGACCGAAGTCCGACTGAAGACCGGAACCGGCGTGGAACACGATGAACTCGTCATAGTCGCCGAAGTGCAGTTCCGGATCCTCGTCTGCAACCTTGAACGCATCGCGCATCAGACGTACCAGCCCGACCTCAACCGCAGCGAAGGAGATGGTGTCGCCATAGAACTGCATCTCGCGCGGAAGCTGATAGCAGGTCTTTTCCCCGGAAGGCATCACCGTGAACTCGACGTACAACTTACCCAGCGACTGGGCCAAGTAGTAGTTGCGGAGCCCTTCCATCTGCCTTTCGAAGTAACGTTTGAAGTGCGGCGGGTCATAAAAGAGGCCTGAGTCCGGCGAAAGGAACCCGAGCGTGTCCATCTTGCCATTGCCGGTTGTCAAGGGAGTTGTGTCGGATAGAAACTCCACCCGCAGGCAGAGCACGCGTACCGTGTCGGTGCCGCCGGCCTGCAGCTTCCTGATACGGTCGAGGTCGGCGTCGGTCGGCTTGAACCGGAAGCGCTCGAATGCCGGCTCGTCTTCCTGCAGCGTGGTGTACGATTGCAGGAACCGCGCGGCCTGCGCCGCCTCACCCGGGATGCTCCGCCGCTGCGACTTCACCAGACGAAGCTGCCGTCCCTCGGCCGTCGGCAGCGATAGCACGGCGACGGCAAAGAGCAGCGCGAATCGTATCCTGCCGCTCACTCTAGCTCCTAACTCCTGGCTGCTCACTTGTCGAATAGTACGGAGAGAGAGGGATTTGAACCCCCGATACCCTTGCGGGTATACGTGATTTCGAGTCACGCGCCATCGTCCACTCGGCCATCTCTCCAAAAAGATATCATTGCGGCTTCTTGCGCCGCAACCGGAAGAACTCCTTAAGCAGACTCGCGGACTCCACCGCCAGCACCCCCTCGACCACGCTCAGTTCGTGATTGAAGCGATTGTCGCGGGCTATGTCATAGCGCGAGCCCAGGCAGCCGAACTTCGGATCCCTCGCGCCGAACACCACGAGGTCGGGCCTTGCCAAAGTCAGAGCTCCGGCGCACATCAGGCATGGCTCGATAGTGGAATAGACCGTCGCCCCGGTCAGCCGCCAGTTCTCAAGCGCGGTCGCGGCGGCTCCGATTGCGACTATCTCGGCATGTGCGGTCGGGTCCTTGAGCGCCTCGGTGCGGTTGTGCCCCCGGCCGACTATCCGGCCTTCGTGCACCACCACGCACCCCACCGGCACCTCGCCCTCCGCGGCCGCAGCCTCAGCCTCAGCCAGCGCCACCCTCATCCACCGCTCATGGTCCAACGAAAGGTTCTGGGGTTCCGGGGTTCTGGGGCTCTGGCTCTTGGCCCTGACCCGAGCCCGTGAACCCTTGGACCCTTGAACCCCTGCTTCAGAACGCGCCCGGCGCGACTTGAACGCGCAACCTACGGATTCGTAGTCCGGCACTCTATCCAATTGAGCTACGGGCGCTTTGGGAACTCCGGCCAATTGTATTCCCCGCAGAGGCCGAAGTCAAGAACCCGAGACGCGGAACCACTTGGCCATGCTGACCAGGGGTTGGACCTCGTAGCCGAGTTTCCGGTAGAATCCGGCCACGTCGCCTCGGGCCTCATCAACCTGGAGTTTAGCCCGAGGACAACCTTGCTGCCGCAGCCAGCTCTCAGCATGCTCCATCATCTGCGTACCTATGCCCCTGCGCTGCAGATCGGGTCTGACCGCCAGCGAGTAGATCCAGCCTCGGTGGCCGTCGTAGCCAACCATGACCGTGGCCACGACCTTGTCATCCAAGACGCCGACAAAGAACGACTCCGGGCTGTGCCTGAGCTTCTTCTGGATGTCGGAGCGGGGGTTCCGTTCCGGCGTGGTCATACCGGCCAGGCTCCACACCTCCAGCACCTGGTCGGTATCCTCGATGACGAACGGCCGTATTTCAATGCCCTTCAAACCGTCCCCTCCCGGCACGGATGACAGCCAAGATTCTTCGGCAGTCTCACGCCTAGATTCTCACCGACTCAGGCGCAAAGTCAAACTATGCCCGAAGCAAGATGGCCGGTCAATCAACCACAGACGAACGCAGATGGACACAGATGGCTCCCCCTCTCCTCACTGAGGAGAGGGTTGGGGTGAGGAGGATGCCGACTGCCGCTGCAGTACAACCTTCCTGACTGCTTGTAGCCTGGAGCTTGCGGCTTGTGGCTCCTCGCGCATGAAGTAGATGCCCGACCTCGGATTCATCGCCCGCCGCCCATCGAATAGACACTCACGCCCTACTCCTCTTCTTCGTCTTCCTGCGGCGTGGGACCGTGGTCAGTTACTCCTGACATGAAAGCGCGTATCAGCCGGGGTGAAGGAGCGGGAGCAGTACTCCCCGCTCCAGGGGGAACTACCGAGAGGATAGGAGAGAAGGCCGTTCCGTGCGTAGACAAATCAGGAACGAGCACCCCATCTCGGGAAACTCAGGGGCATCGCGCTGCCAGCCAACCCGCAAACTTCTTGGAGGGCAGCGAGGAAGCCCACGCGCACGCCGCAACGCGTTGCGCCCTGCCGATACCCGCCCGTGATTTCACCCGCCCGTGATTTCACTTGACACAGTAGACCCGGAAGTTAACATGACACGCCGGGTACCGCGAGGCCTGGTATCCGGCAAACAGCGCGAGGTCTCGAGAGTGCTTGTGGTCGGCCGGGAGTCTATGAGTCAGGTCAGTATGTCCTACATGCCCGCACCCGTAGTTCCGTAACGTGCCCCAAGCGTAAACCTGTTCGGAGGTAGATACATGGGAAAGCGCGTGTTTGTGGGGAACCTTCCCTTCAGCGCGACCGAGGACCAGCTGCGCGAGCTGTTCAGCCAGCACGGCGAGGTAGCCTCGGCTGAGATCGTTAAGGACAAGTTCACCGAGCGTTCCCGCGGATTCGCATTCGTGGAAATGGCTACGGATGAGGCGGCGGCGGCGGCCGTCGCGGCTCTGAACCAGTACCAGATGGACGGGCGTCCGCTGACCGTGAACGAAGCCCGCGCCCGCACCGAGAGTCGCGGCCCGCGCGAGCGTGGCAACCGCGGCGGCGACGGCGGCGGCAACCGCTGGTAGAGCTGTCCTACCTAGCTACGGGCGGGCGCTTGCCCGCCCGCTTCTTTTGGGAGGAAGCTTCGTGGGTGTTTCACCACCAAGACACCAAGACACGAAGAGGACTCGAGAAGCAGGGCCTCAGGCCGTTCGTACCCGGCGTCGCGCCAACAATCGACAATCGTCAATCGACAATTGTCAATCGTGTTTCAGGTGTTTCAGGTGTTGATGCGGGAGAAGATGATGGCAAGGACCATGGTCGCGCCGATGCCGATGGTCCAGCCGATGAACGTGTTCATCGCGCAACCGGAGTCCCGGCGGTAGGTCTTGAGCACTTCGGCATGCGAGAGCCTGACCTTGACCGTGTCGTCCGGCGATACGTAGACCCATTCGGTACCCACGCGCACCGAACCGGCCTCGTAGCTCGAGATAAGACCG
This sequence comes from candidate division WOR-3 bacterium, assembly GCA_016867815.1. Classification (NCBI taxonomy): domain Bacteria; kingdom Pseudomonadati; phylum Caldifarciminota; species Caldifarciminota bacterium. The sequence continues at coordinate 19,451 of VGIR01000013.1, forward strand.
GGCTGGTCAGGAATCGCGCCCAGTTTTCTTAGCCTGTCCCAGAACTGCTCGGGCGCCTCGTCAACTGAAGCTCTGTACACGGTCTTCGGCGGGAACAAGCTGACGAAGTGCTTGCCCGGCAGGGCCTCGACCACGACGGGAGCTACGGTCATCGGCACGGTCGTGGCGTCGAGATAGACCTGATCCGGCAGCGAGTCCGTCTCGATCGAGACATAGCCGACCGTGGCCGCGCACGCAACGGCGACAGAGAAGAGCAACAGAGCGGCAATTCGCTTCATCAGCGGGTGGCGGGAATCATACCGGTCAACTCCCGGCGGGTCAAACAATCCGCTGGACCTAGAGCCGAGAGGATGAAGGCGGAGAGATGAAGGACACCGGTTCCCCTTCGTATCCTGTTTCAGCCTTCCCTGTTTCATCGCTGCCCTGCCGGCTTTGACACTGCCGACTCGAACCGTATGATGGACAGTGACCGTCAGAAGCGTGTCGTTGCGCGCGGGCAGGTTCCGCACCAACGACCCGAAGCAGGCCCCACAGAAAGGCAACACGATGAGTGACCCAATCGGTCTCCTTTTCCCCGGACAGGGCTCGCAGTCCGTCGGCATGGGCGCGGATCTGTACGCGAAGTTCGCGCCGGCCCACGACGTGTACGAACATGCCGAGCAGGTCCTCGAGCTCCCCATCAAGGCGCTGTCGTTCGAAGGTCCGGAAGATAAGCTGCGCCAGACCCGCTACACCCAGCCGGCTATCCTGACCCATTCGCTCGCGGCGCTGGCAGTACTGCCGAAGCTCAGCCCGGCAATGGCTGCCGGTCACAGCCTCGGCGAGTACTCAGCCCTGTACGCTGCGGGCGCGCTCGACTTCGACTCAGTGATGAAGCTCGTGAAGCGCCGCGGCGCCTTGATGTATGCCGAGGGAGAGAAGAACCCCGGTACAATGGCCGCAATCATCGGCATGGACGCAGGAGCAGTCGAGCTGCTCTGCAAGGAGGTTGGTGGCGTGGTTGTACCGGCCAATTACAACGAGCCGAAGCAGACGGTCATCTCCGGCGAGGTCCCGGCTGTCAAGGCCGCGGCCGAGCTGGCCAAGACGCGCGGCGCGCTCAAAGCCGTGCTCCTGCCTGTATCCGGCGCATTCCATTCGCCCCTGCTCAAAGAATCGGCGGCCGAGTTCGCCGACTTCCTGGGAAGCTTCGAGATTCACACTCCATCCTTCCCGGTCGTCGCCAACGTCACCGGCAAGCCGGTCACGACTGCCGCCGATGTCCGCGACTGTCTGACCCGGCAGCTCATATCGCCCGTCCGCTGGGTCGCGACCGTCGAAAGCGCCAAACAGCTTGGCTGCAAACGCTTCTTCGAAGTCGGACCGGGCAATGTTCTCGCCGGCCTCGCCCGCAGAATCGACCGCGAGCTGATGGTCCTGCCGGCCGGCAAGGTCTCGGACGTCGAAGCCCTCGTCGCCGCCCACTAAGGAGACAGAATGGACTGGAGACTCCTGCTGACCACATTCGGCTCGGTCTTCCTGGCCGAGCTTGGCGACAAGACACAGCTTGCCACGCTCTGTTTCGCCACGGGCAAGAACACGTTCTTGTCGGTTTTCGTCGGCAGCTCACTTGCCCTGGTCACGAGCTCGCTCTTGGCCTGCGTCATCGGCAGTGCGCTCAGCCGGGTCCTGCCGGTGCGCTTGGTCCAGCTGGGCGCGGGCGTGCTTTTCATCGTGATCGGCGCGTTGCTGGTGGCCAAGAACCTCCGCTCAGCCTAACACGGGGGCACCGGAATTGAACCGCCAAGACGCCAAGGGGACAGAAACGGAACCCTACCACAAAGACACCAAGACACGAAGGTCCGGACGGATTGGAGCGGCCCGGGTGCCTGCTGCCGGTCGGATTGTCTTTGTGCCTTTGTGTCTTGGTGGTGAATACCGGCTCTCGTTTCCAACATGAAGCTGAAGGCCCGGCCAGAGGATTTCCGCGTCGAGGAACGCCTGAGGCTCCGTCTGAAACGAGCCGGGGCCCACTCGGTCTACCGGCTTGAGAAACGCTTCTGGAACACCCTCGACGTCATCACCCATCTGGAACAACGTCACGGTCTGAGGAAGCTCAGCCGGGCCGGGCTCAAGGACCGCTACGCCCTCTCGGTGCAGTACCTCTCCCTGCCGGGCCGCGGCCCAAAGCAAGTGGTCGAGAAGAACTACACGCTCCGCCTGGCCGGGATGGCCGATGAACCGGTCAGCCGCGACGTGCTGCTCGGCAACTCATTCAAGGTCACGCTGCGCGCCCTGACCGACGATGAGGCATCGGCAATCCTCTCCGCGCTGCCCAAGGTCAACCGGTTCGGCTTCCCGAACTACTACGACGAGCAGCGCCTTGGGTCGGCCCGACACGGCCAGGGCTTCATCGCCCGCCGCCTCATCGCCGGCCACTTCAACGGCGCTCTCCGACTCTGGCTGGGCACGCCATCGTCGGCCGACGACACGCAGACACGACGCCGCAAGTCCGCCATCGAAGACAACTGGGGTAACTGGCGACGATTGCTGGAACTTGCGCCGCCTGAGGGCCAGCCGGCGATTCGGCATCTTAGCATCAGCCCCAAGGACTTCAAAGGCGCGGTCTATCTCATCCCGCGCCAGCTGCTCGAGCTCTTCGTCAACGCCTATCAGGCATGGCTCTGGAACGAAATCCTGGCCGCACTGCTGGCAGACCTCAAAGCGCCACTCCGGCAGCTGGAGTACTTCCTCGGCTCTCTTGCCTTCTACGACGAACTGAACCCGACAGACGCGAAGTTCCTGTCCAAGCTGGTCGTCCCGGCGCCGGGGCCGGACGCGGAGTTTGCCAGCGAGCGGGCGGCGCGGGTCACCAACCAGGTCCTGGCCCGCGAAGGCCTGAGCCTCGACCAACTGGAGCTGAAGCTGCGCATCCGCGGCGTGTTCTTCAAAGCCTACCCGCGCAAAGCCGTGGTCCTACCGGAGAACATGAGGGCGACTGCGCCCGAAGCCGACGACCTCTACCCCGGCCGCAAGAAACTCGTGCTCTCCTTCTTCCTCCCGCCCGGCTCCTACGCCACGATGCTCATCAAGCGCCTGTCGCTGCTGTAGGAAAGGGATAGAGAGATAAAGGGACAAAGGGATCGAGGGCGAAGGAGAAAGTTCCAAGGGGCAATGCACAAGTCCGGACTCTGCCATTTCCACTTCGTGCTTTCTACTTTGGCTCTTCGGCACTCTATCCCTCTATCCCTATGTCTCTTTGTCCCCTGCCTCTTCCCGCTCTTCCTCTTCGCCCAGGTGCCCGGAGGCATCAGCATCGACCCGCGTCTCAGTTGGTACACCGTCGAATCCCAGCACTTCGACGTCCACTTCTCCTGCCGCGGCCGTCCCGACAGCTCCAGCACCTGGCTGGCGAGAGAAGTCGCGGGCATCGCCGAGGAGGTCCATGCCACGCTAACGCCGGTCGTGGGATGGACCCCAGAGACCCGTACCCAAGTTGTCATTGCCGACTTCTACGACTACTTCAATGGCTGGGCCGCTCCTTTCCCGAAGAACACCATCACCATCATCCCGACGCCGCCGGCCGGCAGCAAGTCAAACGAAGGCGACTGGTTGCGTTTGCTGATTCTCCACGAATACGCGCATATCCTGCAGACCGACCAGGCAGCCGGCGTACCCAGGGCGCTCCGCCACGTATTCGGGCGCATCAGCATGCCGAACGCTCTGGCCCCGGCCTGGCTGAATGAAGGCTACGCGGTCTACAATGAGACGAAGTTCTCGGACTTCGGCCGCCTGCGCAGCGCCGAGTACGACATGATCGCGCGCGCAGCCGCCGATTCGAACCGGCTGCTGCCGGTGGATCGATCCGGCACGTATGAGCTTCAGCGCTACCCCGGAGGGTCTGCTCCCTACCTCTACGGTACGTGGCTGCACGCCGGCGAAGCAGCTCGACTCGACCCCGGGGTCTGGGACCGGTACAACCGCAGACGCTCCACCAGTCTCCCCTTCCTCGAGAACTTCCACGCCCGCCGAACTCTCGGCCGCAGCATCTATCGCGCTTGGAAGGAAACCGCCGAGAGCCTTGTCACGAGGGCGACACGAGCCGCGAAGGATGTTCGCAGGCAGCCGCTGACCCCGCTGCGCCGGCTCACCCGCGAAGGGTACTGGACCAGCTCGCCGCTCTGGTCGCGCTCAGCCTCCCGGCTCTACTACCTCTCGCAGAGCGGCCGCGAGTACCCGGGCATCAAGATGCTGGACACTGCTACCGGTCGGACAACCGTACTCCACCGCGGCCTTGTGACCGGAAGCCTCTCGCTTTCCCCGGACGGCCGGTCGTTGGCATTCTCCCAGCTGGACATCGTCGGCAATAGCTACGAGCACACCGAACTCTTCTCTCTCGACCTCTCGTCGCGCCAGTTGCGCCAGCTCACGCGCGGCCAGCGGGCGCGCGACCCGGACTACGCCCCGGATACGTCCCTGCTCGTCTTCGTCGCCAATGGCGGAGGCCAGAACGACTTGAAGCTGCTCGACCTCAGGACCGGTAGAATCACCCGCCTCACCGAAACCGAAGACCACACTGGCTACCACGGTCCGCGGTTCTCGCCCAGCGGCAGGTGGATTGCCGTCGGGGTCAGCCGTCCCGGTGGGTACGTCGACATCGAACTGGTCGACCGCAGCACCGGCTGGACGATACCGGTGACACACGACCGCGCCAGCGACCTCACACCCACCTGGTCAAGGACCGGCAAGTCCCTCTTCTTCGTCTCGGACCGTACCGGTGTCTTCAACCTGTACGCCTACCAGCTCGCGACCGGCAAGACCTATCAAGTCACCAACGTTCAGTATGGCGTGTTCGAGCCGACCGTCTCCCCCGACAATCGTCGGGTTGCCATGGCGAGCTACTCGGCCTCGGGCTACGATGTCTCAGTCGCCGACATCCGCGCCGCCGACTGGCTTCCCGCCCCGGAGTTCACAGAATCGCCTCCAACTGCTCCCACCTCACTCCTCACTCCTCCCCCTGCAAGCCCGCTCTACTACTACAGCCCGTTCCCCAGCCTTCTGCCCGCATTCTGGTTGCCTTGGGCGTCGCTGTCGGCTGACGCGACACTGCCGGAGCTGGGAGCGTTCACTCTCGGTTGGGATGCGCTCCAGTTCCATCAATACCAGCTGACTGCCGGGTACCGGTTTGAGCGTTCTTCGCCGTTCCTCACCGCCTCCTACACCTTGCGCCGCTATCGTCCGGTTATCAGCCTCATGGCTGACCTCGACCTGCAGCGCCAGGCAGGCTCGATCAACCTCGATCTTCCCTTCATCACCATGAGACACTCGAGTTGGCTCGCCCTCGGCGTCACGGCACAAAGGGACATGACCGGATCGTCTGGCGATTCGGATCCTGTCCCGGGCAGGCTATCTACACGAGCAGACCTGCACTGGACGCACTCCAATGCTCACCAGTACCGCTTCTGCGTCGCCCCGGTTGAAGGACGAGTCATCGGTCTGCACTCAGACGTGCAAGCGAAGTGGATGCTCTCGGGCCGAGACCTGACGCGAGTTGTTGGTTACTGGTTCCAGTATCTGGGAGCTCCGCCGCAGACGTGGAGTTTACGGACGAAACTGGTCCTGGGCACCGCTTTCGAAGCAGCCGCCGCCGATGCCTTCGCGCTCGAAGCTGAGCCGGGGCTGCTCGGCGTACGCGGCTACGCGAGTGCGTCTGAGCCGGCGCGCTCGATCGCGGCAGCCGGGATGCAGTTCCGCACGCCGCTTTGGTGGATCGAAAGAGGCATGGGAACGGGCCCTCTGTTCCTGCAGAACATCAACGCCGCTTTGTTCGCCGACGCCGGGCTCACATCCGCCTGGCCCTCCCCGGCCAGCTGCAGCCCGCAAACTGCAGACTCGCCCCTGAACCGTGCCAGGCTCGGAGTCGGTGCCGAACTCAGGACAGACTTCATACTCGTTCACCTTCTGCCGGTCAGCGTCTTTGCCGGATGCGGCTTCGGCGTCAATCCGCTCTGGTCATACCGCCCGTACTTCGGGGTATCAAGCTCGACGCTGGCTGGCATCCTGAATTCGCCGTTAGCCACTCGTCAATCGCAAATCCCTTCGAGCCTCCGCCACCTTCCCGAAGCCCGCTAGCCACACTCGGTACGCCCCGGCCACCACCGCGCGGTCTCGGGCGGTGGCTTGACTTGTTTGAGACGAGTTCTACAATGAAGCCATGACAAGAGCGATTTCGGTCCTCTTGTGTTTGGGGTTGTTGGTCACGACGGGCGTGGCCGCTGGCTTTCCGCGCGCGTTCCAGGAACAGGCGGCGGTGCAAGAATCGCTCAGTCGGGTGCATCCGAGGATGCGGGCGAGATGGCTACGGGAGCGGGGAATTGATGATCCGTACTACACGAGCGTCAGTATGCCGGCGCTTGAGAGTTCGGGACTAGAGCTAATCGGACGTTGGTCATACGGGCCGTCCTATGACGTGGACGGCAGGACGACTCCAAGCGAGACCTTGGTGGCGTTGGCACGCGGCTCGGGCGTGAGCTTGCTCAGGTTCTCCAGGCAGGATTCCCTCTCAATCGAGCTACTCTCGGACATCAATGCCGAAGGGCTGATGTGCCGCGTGGAGGTCGCCGACACGCTATTGTACGTCGGCTCCAGACGCGGTCTGGAAATCTACAACATCGCCGACGAGCAGAATCCGGTGCGCCTGTCTTGGACGCCAATACCCCTGAACGATTTCGCCCTGCAGGACTCGCTGGTCTATACGATCAGCGGCGACGACTCGTTCCGCATCTACAACGTCTCAAGTCCTGCAAACCCGGTCTTCCGCGGTGCCTGCCGCGACTCGGGAGACCTTGTTTCCGTGGCAGGCAACGCTGCATACGTCGGCGACCGCTGGGGCCTGTACGTCATAGACGTCACCAACCCTGCCAGCCCGCACCGAATCGGCTCCTGGGGCAGCGCGATTGAACAAGTACAAGCCAGAGGACATCTCTGCTACGTCACGACCTTCAACCCGAACGTACCGGGCGAGATAACGTTCCATATCCTCGATGTTGCCGTTCCATCGCTGCCATACCAGATCGGCTCGCTCGATGACGCGGGCGGCAATGACATATATCTGATTGATACACTGGCGTACGGGGCAGGCGAGAGCGACTTCAACCAGATGACCATCGTGTCCGTGGCTGATTCGACCCGACCTCGCTTGTTGGGGTCTGCCGGAAGGCCCGGCTGGGGCTACGGTGTCTGGACCAACGGGCTAGCCCAGTCTGCCTTCGTCGGCTCGCACTGGACGGGACTGCAGGTCTATGATGCTCGCAACACATCACAGCCCATCCGCGACACGTTCATCCTGGATGCCGACGAAGCCGTTGACGTCTACATCGACATTGACAGGGCCTACGTGGCGGACCAGATGTCTGGACTCAAGATTCTCGATGTTCGGAACCCGGCCAAGCCGACTACGCTTGGGGCGTATGACTCGGCTGGGCAATTCCCGCACATGTCTTCGGTGGTAGCGCGGGGTTCCTTCGCATTCGCGGACTGGTTCTGGTTCAGAGTGGTGGATGTCAGCGATCCGTCTCACCCCAGGGCCGCCGGTCAACTTGACCCGTTCGCCCCACCGGAGGACATGGTCCTGCGCGACAGCTTCGTCTATTGCGCCGAGATGAACCGCTTCCAGATTGTCAACGTCGCGCGACCGAGGGAGCCGGTGCTGGTAGGGACATGCAGCGGCGATGGCGTCGCTATCGTCGTTCAAGACTCGTTCGCGTACACCGCTGCTGGTGCGATACGTATCACCAACGTTGCCCGACCCGACAGTCCGTTTGTGGTCAGCACGACTGACGTCTTCGCATACGGCATCGCTGTGCGTGATACGTTCTTGTACGTTCCCTTCGGCTACGACACGCTGAGAGTCTACAGCGCCTCGGACCCACATTCCCTACGTCTTCTGGGTTTCGCGCCACTGCAGACGCATGCTTGGGACGTGGCGCTTGCCGAGTCGGTCGCCGTGGTATCTACGTTCAACGGGCTGGAGGCGTTCAGTCTGGAGAATCCCGCGCAGCCGCACTGGCGAGCGGCGATCGCGACGCCTTATGGCCCGCGCCGAGTTGTCTACTCCGCTCCATACTTCTACACCGCGATGTGGGAAGCTGGAGTTGGCATCTACAGGGCCGAATCGCTCGCGCTGCAAGAGCAGGTCTCGACAACGAGTCTCGCGACCAGCCTGAGGGCGCGTCCCAGTCCTGCTCGTGACCGGTGTCTGATTTCTGTGGACAGGGCGACGACCCGCAGTGTCCGACTGCGCGACGTGTCGGGCCGAGTCGTCCCGGCTGTCTTCACCAGTGATGGGGCCAACGAAGGTCTGTTGCTAGACCTCTCGAAGCTGGCTGCTGGCGTTTACTTCGTTGAGGTCAAGACCGACAGGAGAATCAGCAGGGTAAAGGTCGTAAAGCAATAGGAGGAGGAAATGAGGAGCAGCGTTCTTGTGCTGATGACAGCAGTGCTGTCATCGGCCTTCGGTCTCGTGTCAGTGTTCCACCAGGAGCCCCTGACCGCGGCGATGAGCGGCTGGACCACCTTTGAGCATAGAACCGTGGCCCAGGTAATAACGATCAACTTCGATGAGCTGGACAGTGCGGCAGGTGCATACTGCGAGCTGTTCGCAGGGACCAAAGGCGGGGGTGGTGACTATCACGTCACGGTCCGGACCTATCCCGGCGGAGCTCCGATTGAGGCGGGGAACGCCGGCGGCAACGTCGATCACGAGTGGGTGAAGTTCAAGCTGGCTGTAGACTACCCCGAGTCCATCGTGAAGGGGAAGAAGCTGGCGTTCTGCTTCACGCGGTCGGCGTCGGCGGCGGCTTGACATCGTGACTCAGAGGTCTAGCATTATCGCGTCATGAGCACGCGGCGGTGGAGTGCAGTGTTGTTGCTCGCGGCGACAGTCGTCTTTGGCGAGCGGCTGGACGACATGGCGCTGCGGGATTCGATGATGGTGAAGGGGTCGCTTAGAGGCCATCGGTGGCTGGAGAAGAACGGCCTTGAGAGCTACCTGCTGCGGCAGAGTTGGAGGCCCACCGAAGACAGCGGACTCCGGTGCGTGGGGCGCTGGAGCTATGGACCGTCGCTCAAGGTTTCGCTGCAGGTCACACCAGGTGATACCATCATCTGCTTGACCCGTGGATCGGGCGCGACATTGGCTCGGTTCCGCTCCCAGGACAGCGTCACCTTCGACTTGCTCGGCGACTTGAACTTCGCCGGGATTCCGCGTCGGGCCATCATCACCGACACTATCGTAGTAGCGGGCATTCACGTCGGTGGAACCGGCCTCGAAGTCCACGGCATAAGCAATCCCGCTCAACCCAACCTGCTCAGCCGCGTCGACCTGCCCGTGGTCAACGATATCGCGGTCAAGGACTCCTTCGTCTACGCTGCCTGCGAAGATGACACCCTGCGTATCTACAACATCGCGGACCCCCGGCAGCCAGTCCGGGTCGGGGCTTGTCGCGACAGTTGCGACCTGTTCATGACTCAGGCAGGCAACTACTGCTATCTAGTTCACGTCTCGGGGGTCAACATCGTGGACGTCAGCAACCCAGCCAGCCCTCACCGAGTCGGGAGAATTGGCGGTGAGCCGTTGGCGGTCTACGTGCGAGACACGCTGTGCTACGACATGATCTTCGGAGAAGGCCTGCGAATCTACAACGTCAAGAACCCGGCCTCACCGCAAGAGGTCGGCTGGCTCACGCTCGGGGATGCGATGGACCTCACCATGCCTTCTACCGAAGACACGTTGCTCTTCACTTCGCTACTGGACGTGGTGAACGTGTCCAACCCGGCTTCGCCTTCTCTAGTCGGGCACATCGACATTCCGGCTGAGTATGAGTATGGCGTGGCGGTCGTGCCCGCCGTGAACTACGCCCTCGTAGCTAACTACACTGATGGTGTTGTCGCGGTTGACGTCACGAATCCCGCAAACCCAACGTTTGACACAACTGCGTTTGGCGCTGGTTCCGTGCTGGACATCTACGTGGACGGTACGAAGGCGTACTTGGCCTCGCCCCTGAATGGCATGACAATTCTGGACGTCTCGGACCCGACTCGGCCATCTCGTTTGGGCGGAGTGGACATCGTTGGTCTGAATCCCGCGTGCATGTCGGTGGCCGCGCGCGACTCATTCGCCTACATGCACTGGTATCAGCGTCCGCAGTTCCAGTCGGTTGACGTCTCGGACCCGGCGAGGCCCCAGCGGGTGGCTGGCGTGGACGTCACCAACCCGCCCGAAGACATGGTCATTCGCGACAGCTTCGTGTACATCGCGGAGATCAACAAGCTCCAGATTGTCAACGTCGCGCGACCAAGGGAGCCGGTGCTGGTGGGAAACTGCGCAACACAGGGGGACGCGTACGGTCTGTGCGTCGTGGATACGCTCGCATACGCGGCCAACTACCCGTTTGCCATCATCGACGTGAAGCAGCCGTCGAATCCGAGTATCGTCGGAACGATACAGCGCGGGGCATGGAACGGCACGGTTCGCGATACGTTCCTGTTCTTGTCGTCGGGAGGTATTCTCGTCTACAGCATTGCTCGGCCCGACCAACCTCGATTGCTGGACTCGCTCAGTGTTGGGACGAACACGTACTGGGTCGAGGCGGTCGGGACTCTGCTCTACGCAGCGAATCGCGACGGAGTACGGGTGATTGATGCTTCGGATGTGCACAACATGCGAGTCCGTGGCTTCTGCACAGCGCCGCGCACGGTGAATCGGCTGGCCTACATGTCGCCTCACATCTACGCCGCCTGCTGGGAAGCAGGCGTGAGCATATACGAATCAACGCAGGTTGCTCTGAGTGAACCGACGAAAGGAGGTGATGTGCATGCAGAGCCATCCGTCAGGCCGAATCCCGTGACGACGAGTGCCAGTATTTCCATATACGGCAAGTGGCCAGCTACGGTGACCGTTCGTGATATCGCTGGCAGACTCATGCCGTGCGTGGTCAAGAACCGGGGGCGCGGCGAGGTGGTACTGGACATAGCGGTAATACCCCCTGGGGTCTACTTTGTCCAAAGCGGAACCGGTGCGACTTCAGCAAGGGTGAAGTTCGTCAGACAATAGGAGGACAGCATGAAGGGAAAGGTGTGCAAGGCCGCCGCCATACTGGTGGCGCTCTGCGGGTGCGCGGCGGCGCTGGTGACCGCGTACCATGTGGAGCCAATCACGGCGGCACTGTCAGGTTGGACGGACACGATTCCGCCCAACAACTGTGTAGCCCAGCTCATAACCACCAACTTCGACGAGCTGGACGCCGCCTCGGGAGCATACGTGGAGCTATTCGCAGGCGAGTACGGCAGCGGAGGCCAATACGACCTCAGCATCCGAACGTATCCTGGCGGTAACCAGATAGCGTACAAGTTCAACGGAAAGTACCTGAGACCTCAGTACTGGGTCCGGTTCGATAGTATCAACGTCACCTACCCTGAGTCTATCGTGAAGGGGAAGAAGCTGGCGTTCTGCTTCACCCGAGGCGGCGGCGACAGCATCCAGTACTATTTCACCAATGCGTCGGGCTACAACTACGGAGGTCTGATAGCGTCATATCCGGGCGCGGTGACGCCGACCCACGGCCTGGCGATGCGATGCTATGGCCGGATGCGGCCGGTGGATTCGGCATTCTGGGGCGGGTTCGCGAAGCTGCCGGGCTGGAACAACGGAACGAACCGCAGAGCTGCCTGGCAGCACTACATGACCCAGACCGGCTGGCGCACGGCGCCGTTTGAGTGCAATTGGGTAGAGCATCAGCCCACGCAGGATTCGTGGGATTTCAGGGACACGGATGCGCACATTTCGCTAATCTGCAGCACCGGCGCGCGGCCCGTCGGTATCCTGGTGAAGTCCGCCTTGTGGGCAAGCTCCCGCGAGGACTCGACCTGGTTGCCGAGGACGCCCCCGGACACCGGTTACGACTGGGGGTATGGCCCGGTCGAATATGGCTCGCCGCTGAACCTATGGCCCGGATCCGGGGAGACCAACTACTACGCCCGCTGGGTAGACTCGCTCATGGACCACGCGGCCAACGTGCACACCTGGATTGTATCCAACGAGCCGAACGATACCTGTGTATCCGAGAGCTGTTGGGCCGACGGCGTTACCGGCTGGTGGCGCAGGCCGAACCGTCTGCAGTACCTGAGCGGGTTTGACGGGCCGCGGGGGCTGTGCTCGCTCTATATGAGAATGGCCCGGGTAGCCGCTTCGACAATCCGAAGTCACGAGAACCACATCGACGACACGATTCTGATCGGGGCGATGCACCGGGCCACCGACTCGAATGACTCGTTCTTGGTCGCCGGCGTGCACTGGCTTGACCTCTGCTACCAGACTTCCGAGGACGGCGTCTTCTGGGATGGGGTGGCCGTGCATCCCTATCAGGATGGCTTCGTCTTCTCGCCGGAGAGACTGGAGTCCGATGCTGAGACACTGCGCGCGGTCATGCAAAAGACGTGGGGCGACTATCGCAGTGAGCTGTGGAACACTGAGCTTGGATGGAACGTACGGCAGCAGGGACTGACACGGGAGGACGATGCCAACAACCTCTGCCAGTCGTTCACAACCAGCCTCAGCATTCCGGCCCTGCCCGGTGCCGGAGGAGGCTACGACAGGATGTGCTGGTGGCTGCCGTACTGGCACTTCGCGCCCATCGAAATCGAAGAACCCTGGAACTGGCTGTGGCTGCAGGACGACTCCGCGGACGATGAGGAACTAGTGCCGCAGTACGGATACTACGCTTTCAAGCAGGCACGCTCGATACTCGTCGGGACGCGGCTGAACGGGCGGGTGATGATGGGTGACTCGACGGACGATTCGGTTCGAGTCTACGAGTTCGAGGATACGACGGCACAGAAGAAACGGACGTGGGTGTGTTGGAGCATTCCAGTATCAGACCCGGCCCCGTCCGTGTCTGCCAGGCTGCCGGCAAGGTCAGATACGATGGTCGCGGACAGCCTAGCCTACGACGACGACCCACCGTCCGACCAGGATTACGCGGCAGCAAGTGGGTGGCTGCACGAGAGCCTGACGCCACGGCCCGTGCTCATCAACGAGACGTCGGTGGAGAGCCGACCGGAGTTGGTCGTGGACAGCTTCTGGGTCGTTCCGGACCGACCGCAGACCAACTCCCTGCTGATGTTCTACGCGTTGGTCAGGAACCGTGATACCCAGCGGGCGACACCTGATAATAGTCCGACCTCAGTTTGGTTCACGTGGAATGGGGCAGTCGTCGAATCGACATCCAGGACAAAGAAGCTGTACCCTGGTGACACGATGTGGCTCATCCTGCACCAGGGCATGCCGAGCGGTCTGCATGGGGAAGGGCTCCTGGCCGCTAACGTCAATCCCGGTATGCGCTATGTAGAGAGACAGGGCACCGATGACAATCAAGCGTATCTGAGGCTCGACATACTGCGTGGTCCAAGTGGGGAGGTCGATGTCGTCGTGCCGCCGGGCGCCAAGACAGGAGCGCCAGTGCTGCCGATAGGATTGACAAGCGCATCATGGGAGAAGGACACGACGGGACAGACACCCGCCGACAGTGCCCGGATTCTCCTCGACTGGTATGGTCAGCGGGACACCATGGTTCACGCTACGGATACGACCGCGTGGTTCCCGTTCTGCGCGGACACGGCGCTACCGTTCCCAAGGGGATGCGGCACTTTCAGGGTGTATGCTCAGTTCCGCGATAGCGGTGAGAATGACAGCCCGTTCTACCCGGATTCCATCGATTCCATCATCGTCTTCGACACGACCGGGCCAACCGGGAGCGTCGTGATTCAGGGCGGGGTGCGATTCGCGCCGAGTTCGACCTGCACGCTCACACTTGCCGCCTACGATTCGGCATCGGGTGTGGGCTGGATGCGGTTCATGAATCGGCCACGGGTAGGCCTGATCGAGAATGGCGGGTTCCTGGCGACCGCAGGCTCTTGGAGCTTTGCGAATGGCGCCTACGATACGAGCCTGGCGATGGCCAAACTAGCGGCCGGAATGCCGCAGGCTGGGGTCAGGCAGTTCGTGCCGGCTGAGTCCATCTCGGCCTATTCCGGTGACTCGTGTGTGCTGGAGGCGAGCATTCTGGCTCACGTACACGACGGCGAGGCTGCCGGTGAAGTCTCGTTCTGGTTCTGGAGCACACGAGAGGACACGAGCCAGCACGACACGCTCTGGGAGTTGGTCGATTCCGCATCTTACTCAGGTAGCCTGCTGTCGCTCACTGGCCGGTACAACCTCTCGACCCGGTTCCTGTTGGAGACGCCGACACCGGAGTCGGGCTGGGTCTGGCGCGGCGGGATGGTGAGAGTGCGGGCTCAGGGCGTCGATAGTGGTGCGGGCAACGTCTACACCGACAACGTAGCCCTTAACGCGTTCGAGTCTGATTCGGGCTACGTCTGGTGGGGTGCGTACGACACACTGGCCGAGTGGAACATCGGCTCGGGCGCAGGGATGAAGGTCGTGCGGGCGCTCTTCCTTGACTCTGCCGGTAACGAGAACGCCGCGCCGTATGCGGATACCATCATCCTCGACCCGACTGCACCGGTCGTGCACATCAGCCTGCCTGACTCCGGGCAGCTTGTCAGCGGCACGGTCGAAGTCACCGGCTGGGCCTATGACCCGATCGAAGTTGCCGGCGACACGTGGTTCGAGTCACGCCGGCTGTTCTTCATGCACGTGGATTCGACCAACTGGCTACCGGCGGACCCTGATTCTGTCAGCCATTCCCCGGCCTACCCTGACTCCCAGCAGATCCTGGGCCCGGCAGTGCATCTCGGCTACTGGAACACCGACTCGATACCTGACGGTGAATACTACGTACTGCTGACCGGTGCCGACTCAGCCGGGCACGTCTCAAGCTGCACCACCTGGGTCATAGTCTCCAACAGCGGCGGAGGCGGCGGTGAAGGCGGCGGGCCGCCGGGCGGCGGGTCGGGCATGGGCGAAGGGTCTGTGTACGTCGGCTCCGCGACCGGATACGTGCTGCACCTGTCGGACGACCTCGACTCGCTTGGGTGCTTCCAGGTGACTGACTCAGGCTCGCAAGCCAAAGTCACGGCCATCCTCGCGGTCGGCAATGACAGCCTGCTCGTGCTTGATGCTCAGGGCAAGCGCGTCCACAAGCTGCACAAGAACGGTCAGAACCGGAGAAGGCTGGTCTCCAATCTGTCCCAGCCGATGGACCTCAAGCGTGATACGAACGGCAACTTCTGGCTGGTGGACAAGGGCTGGCACCGGATCGGCAAGTTCCGCTCGAACGGGACGCTCGTCTTCACGAGAGGCGGTCTGGGCTCAGACTCGCTTCACTTCCACTCGCCCGAAGGCATCGCGGTCAAAGGCGACCTTGTGTACGTGGCCGACACCAAGAACGACAGGCTCGTCGCCTGGGACACGTCCGGACACTACAAGGCAACCATCACCGGCTGCTTCACCAAGCCGACCGCGGTCTACGTAACCGATGCAGGTGCCATCTACCTGACGGACGGAAACGACGGCAGGCTCAAAGGCATCACGCCCCTGGGCGGCAACATCGTCGCTATCAAGACATCGGACTCAAGCAAGCTCCGAGGTCTGGTGCTGAGTGAGAACCGACATCACCTCTTCTCACTCGCGCCGCAGCCGAACAAGGTCCACAAGCTGCGCATCCAGAGCGATGACAGTGCGCCCGGCGGGCAGCAGTCAGCCGGCAATGTCAAACTGCCCAAGACCCTGAGTCTGGCTCAACCCTTCCCGAACCCGGCGCGGACGAGGCTCAACATCGCCTATGCCCTGCCGCACCAGACCCGCGTCGTGCTCAAGCTCTACGACGTTGCGGGCAAGCTCGTGAATACACTGGCTAGCGGTGAGCAGAAGCCGGGCTACTACAACCTGACCTGGAACCGGCAGGACGCCAAGGGGCGTAGTTGTGCCTGCGGCGTGTACTTCTGCACGCTAGCGGCTGAGAACCAGCGGTTCAGCAGGAAAGTTGTGCTAGCGGAGTAGACCCCGGTGCGGAAGCTATACCAGTCCGCGTGGCAGACGCTTGGGACACGATCCGAAACGTCGGACGTTTGGGTCATGTTCCGCGCTCGCTTCAGCAGGAAGGCGATTCTCACCGAGTAGGCCGAGCTACCCGTCCAAGAGAGGCTGCCCGCGTCAATGCGGGCAGCCTGCTTCTTCTCAGGACGCCGTCCAGCTAGCTCACCAGCCGAGCGGTGCAGTAGATGCTATGGAGTTGGCGGTGGGGAGTTGAAGACCTGGGTTCGGATGGCTGCAAGTACGTCGGGGTTCTGGCCACGGCCAGCCCATTTCTGGAGCAGGACCTCGCTTGCCATGGCGAAGCTCTCGCCGGTGATATGCTGCTGCCGCGAGAGCTTCCAAAGCTGGCGGGCATAGCTCAGATAGGGGACGTAGTTGGTGGTGTGGACGCCCTGCTGGTTCAGCACTTCTTTGACCTTCATCTCCATGGCTGCCATCTCCACGGTTGCAGCTTCGTAGCGCTGTCTCATGCCTTCCTGCAGAAGGTCGAGGGTCGCCTTGGCCTGCGCTGGGCTGTACTTTTTCTGCCAGCGCTCTATACGTCTCGTAACATCGGACATTTCCGCGCTCCTTTCATGCGGCCTATGCCTTGACTTTTACCCTAGGGACAGTCCCCGTCCAGGATCAGTCCCACTAAGGAGCGGGCAGGCAGGTGCCTGCAAGCGCCTCGTCTGTCCGTTCTCAACCGTTTAGACGCACGTGAGTTATCTCCGATGCTGACGCGTCTAAGTATCAAAGAATTGGATAGATACAAGACAAGGCCCTTTGCATTCGATGGAGACAAGCGTCTAGGTCATCGTCTGTGGGACCGTCCCGCGGACGGTCTAGGTGACTGTTTCTGCCGCCGTCGCCGCGATGGTCCACTGGAAGGTAGCGCAGGCCGTGGCTGGAGTCGTGGCTGAGGCTGACTGCGCAGTGGTCGGTGAAACGATTGGCCCAACCGAGGCCGACGCGGTCACACTAATGGTAGCGGCCACGGTCAGGCAGTCGGTTTGCGCGGTGGTGGCCGTGACGGTCTTCGGGTTGGTGGCCGAGGTGATGTGCGCGACCATGTGCGAGGTAGTGGCCGTGATGGTCGCCGCGACGGTCGGCGGGACCAAGACCCAGATGCTGGATCAAATGCCAGGCAGAGCCACGGCTACAGGTCCGGCCTGTGCTCGCGAACGAGCGGCGCATGCACTTGTAGAACAGCACCCCAGATGGCGGACTCGAATCTGCTGGCGGCAGGGTTACGTAACGGACTCCGATAGCTGCAATGAAGGGCTGCGTCTGCGGCCGGCCTTCACGCTCGAGCAGCTACCGGACTACAGGTCTTTTCTTCTCCCGCGCCAGCGCCGGACGATGCGGTCAACGTCCATGTCCTGGACGCCTTCCTTCCACCACTTGGCAAACTCCACGTCAGAACTCATCGGCTTCGGTTGCGGACAGTCAATCATCACCCGCGTCGGCAGAGCGACGCAGTCGCCGAGAATCAACGCCTCGCCGGTCCGGAGCGACGGCAACATGTCCATCAGCCCGGAGAGCGCGTCCGGGACGAGCTTGCGGACGTATGCCTGGTCGTCCGGGTTGGTGAGCCGCATGGCAATGAAGCTGTTGCACTGAGAGAGCACGGTCTCGGACAGCTCTTTGGGGCGCTGGCTGACGATGATGGTGCCGACGCCGTACTTCCGGCCCTCCTTGGTTATCCGTTCGATTGCCGCCTTGGCCGCCTGCAGTCGGAAGTCGTTGCGGCTGGGCACGTAGTTATGCGCCTCTTCCAGCACCAGCAGTATCGGGAAGCGCTCGCGCTCGGGATTCCACAGGTTGAACTCGAAGACCAGGCGCGAAACTACCGCCGCCACCACGCCGACCGCGTCGGAGGGAACACCGCTCAGGTCGATGCACGCCATCCTGGTACCGGTCCCGATTGACAGAAAGTCCCGCAGCAGTTGAGTGAAGCTGTCGTTGGAGGTGTACTGAGTCGGCCCGAACATGAACTTGAAGCGCGGGTCGCTGACCTTGCTGTCGAGCCGGATGAGGAACTTGTCGAACTCGCCGTACAACGGCCCCGGCACCATTGCGCCGTCGGCATTGGGGACCATCTGGATGTTCCAGTTCCGGATCGTGTCCAGCAAGTCATCAAGGTCGAAGAAGACAGGCGAGTCCGCGGTAACGCGCTCGCCCTTGCGCAACCGGTCGCTACCAACCGTGCCTTCGCGTGCTCGCACCAGCGCGTCACGCAGCACCGTCATCTGGTTCTTGGCTGAGAACTCGCTCTGGTCAACGGTCAGGTCCTGGAACTCCTCAAAGCTGAGCAGCCAGTAGGGCAGCTCCACCTGGTCCGCTTCGATGCGCGTTACGTCTTCCGGGAAAGCGGTGGAGTACTCCCCGTGCAGGTCCAGGACGACAATGTGCGTGTCCGGATACTTGCGGATCGCCTCCTGGAGAATCGAAACGACGGTGCAGGACTTGCCGCAACCCGTGCTGCCGACCACCGCGATGTGCTGTCCGAAGAAGTGATCGACATTGATGTAGGCACGCTGGTCCTCGGCATGCGAGGGATGGCCGAATGAGAAATCGTACTCATTGAACTCGGAGAATATGGTCTTCATCTCGTCGGGCGTCACCATCTTCACCCGCTGGCCCACGGTCGGATAGATGGCGACTCCGCGTATGAACCCGCCGTTTACGCCCATCGAACCAATCAGGATGCAGTCCGCCACCCTCCGTCCCAACGTCCGAGGCGCGTCCTGCCCCACCGCCGGGAGGGGAGGGTTTTCCATCTTGATGGATGAGACGATGCCGATGACGCTCCGGTCCCGGACCGCAATCTTGATGTGCGAGCCGGGCTGGCCCGGGAAGTAATCCTTGGCCAGCTCGACAGTCGTATCGACAGTCAGCTCCACGAGCGCGCGTTCGCCGTTCACCTCGACCACTTGCCCGATTTCGATATCGCTGGATGCACTCATGCCTGCCAACTCCTTTGTGAACAACCGGGCCGGCGCTGCCGCCGACCCGACAGACTCTCTGAGGGGTACGCGCTCGCCCGGACATGGCCGGGGTGGACCCGGTCGGGGAAACGCGCGACGTAACCAGTCACTCGCGTAACAATATCAGAGCCAGACAACAACGTCAACTCCCGGACCCGCAGTTGATTGACTGCCTGCCGGTTTGCTCTAACATCTGGCAGTGATGACCCCATGCGCATAGTCGGCTTCACCGAGACTTCGTTGCTCGACTGGCACGGCCGGATTGCGGCGGTGCTGTGGATCGGTGGCTGTGACTTCGCCTGTCCGTTCTGCCACAACCATCAGATCGCCGACGATGACCCCGGACTCACCCCGGTACAAAGCGAAGAGATCGCCCGGACACTGCGCCGGAAGCGCGACTGGTATGACGGCGTGGTCCTGACCGGAGGCGAACCACTGATGCACCCGGAGGTTTTCGGCCTGTGCCGGTGGCTCAAGGAGATCGGACAGAAGGTGAAGGTCGATACCAACGGGTCATTCCCCTACGCGCTGAAGGCCCTGCTGGAACTGAAACTGGTCCATTCGGTCGCCATGGACGTCAAAGCGCCGCTCGACTCGCGCTACAGCCGGGCGGCGGGGCGTCAGGTGGACATTGCCCCCTTGCGCCGGACCATCCAACTGCTCCTGGAGTCGGGGGTCGAGCATGAGTTCCGTTGCACCCTCGTGCCCGGACTCATCAACCCGGAGGACGTCGCGGCCATTGGCGAGGCGATCAAAGGCGCACAGGCGGTTGCGCTACAGGAGTACCATCACGCGCGAGCGCGCGTGAGAGGTTTCGGCGGGACGAAGGCCTACACCCGATCCGAAGTCGAGGCGATGGCCGAGGTCCTAAGGCCCTGCGTCAAGGAGATCAGGATCCGCGGCAGCTTCGCCTGAACCTCGACCCCGAACACCTTCTCAAACCCGGCAACAACCGCCGACCGTACCCGGGCGTCAGCGGCAACCCCGCCCTCTGTGCTCACCGACGTCATGGCCACGTCCGGCATGCCGCAGGGATTGATCAGCCGGAAGAAAGCCGGGTCGACCGCCAGGTTGAGTGCGAATCCATGGTAGGTGACGCGCCGCTTGACCGCAATCCCGATTGATGCGATCTTCCGCTCCTCGCACCAGACCCCGATGTGGCCCGGTCGGATACCGGCTGCGACTCCGAGCTCGGCCAGCGCCGCTATGAGTGCAGCCTCGACCTGCTCGACGAACCTCCGGACGCCGGCGATTCCCGTCTCCAGCTTGAACACGGGGTAGCCTACGAGCTGACCCGGACCGTGAAACGTCACGTCTCCTCCCCGCTCAATGCGGTGCAGTGCCACGCCCCGGCGCGCCAGCTCATCCTCGCTGACCAGAAGGTTTGAGGCCTTCGCCGACTTGCCCAGAGTGATAACCGGATCGTGCTCGACCAGCACGAGCGTGTCGGCTATACGATCCTCGACGCGCAGCCGCCGCAGTTCGTGCTGCAATTCCAGGGCGCGGCCGTACTCGACCCGGCCCAAGCTGAGCAGCGCGAGGCTGCCCCTACCGATTGACAATGTGGACTGCTTTGGAGTGGATGGCTTCCGCTGCCTCGAATAGCAGCTCGCTCATCGTCGGGTGGGCGTGAACGACCCGGCCAAGTTCGGCGGACGTCAAGCCGAGTTCGATGGCCGCCGTTGCTTCCGCAATCAAGACATCGGCTTGCGGGGCGGCGATCTGCACCCCCAGCACCTTGTCGGTTGCCGCATCCACGACCATCTTGCACAGCCCGTCGCTCCGGCCCAGAGTCAAAGATCGCCCCAGCGCCGAGATGGGTACGCGGCTCACCTTCACCTTGACGTTCTGGCCGGCCGCCTCGGCTTCGCTGATACCGACGCTGGCGACTTCGGGATCGGTGTAGACGCAGGACGGCACCGCCCTGAATCGCCACGGCCGGCCGCCGCCGAGGGACTCGGCAAGCGAGATTCCGTCGGCCATGGCACGGTGCGCTAGCATCGGGCCCGGCTTCACGTCCCCGATGGCGTGGATGCGGGCAGCACTGGTCCTGTACTTCTGGTCAACCGTGACGAAACCCCGTTCATCAAGCTTGACCCCGGCCTGCTCCAACTCGAGCCCGGCAGTTAGCGGCCTGCGCCCGACCGCCACCATGACCAGGTCTGTCTCGACCGTCGATTCGGCCTCACCGGCAAGGAAGCGAACGGCCAGACCCGGCTCGCGGTCCAATCCCGTCACCTTGACCCCGAGGTGGAAATCGATGCCTTCGCTCTGCATCGCTTTCCGCAGCGCCGAACTCACTTCCGCATCGAATCCCGGCAGCAGTTGCGGCATCAACTCCAGCACCGACACGCTGGCACCCAGGCGCCGGAATGCGGTTGCGAATTCCAGTCCGATGGCCCCGGCCCCGACTATGACCACCCGGCCGGGGAGCCGAGTCAGGTTCAGCGCGCCGTACGAGTCTACCACGTACTTGCCGTCAGGTTCGAATCCGGGCAGCACCGACGAAGTTGAACCGGTCGCGATGATGATGCTCTCTGCTCCGATTTCAGTCTCGCTGCCATCCGGTTGAACTACCATCACCCGCTGCCCGTTGATGAACCGCGCCTTTCCCTTCACGGTTTCGATACCGTTCGACCGGAGCAGGAACTCGACGCCCCGTACCAGTCGGTCGACCACCCGCCCCTTCCATCCGTACAACGCCTGGAAGTCCACCTCCGGCTGCCCGAAGACGATGCCCATGCGCCGGGCTTCGGCTGCGCCGCGAACCGCCGACGCCGCATGCAGCAGCGACTTCACCGGTATGCAGCCCCAGTTCAGGCAGACACCGCCGACCCGTTCGCGTTCAACCAGAACTACCTTGCGTCCGAGCTGAGCCAATCGAATCGCCGCAACGTACCCGGCCGGCCCGGCACCGATGATGAGGAAATCAACGCTGCGCACAGCGCTCATGCCCGTGCTCACATCCGAAGACCGAAACTCGAATGACGACTGAAGCCCGAATTGCCCGATTCATCATTTGCCTGCATTCGGGCTTCATTCGGACTTCGGTATTCGGACTTCGTCATTCTGTCCTCACCACGCCGTTCCTTTGATCAGCTCTGAAGCGATGACCAGCCGCTGGATCTGGTTGGTGCCTTCGTATATCTGCGTTATCTTGGCGTCCCGCATCATCTTCTCCACCGGGTACTCCCTCATGTAGCCGTACCCACCGAAGATCTGGACGGCGTCGGTCGCCACCTTCATCGCGGTATCCGAGGCCAGCACCTTTGCCATCGAAGCGATGGCCGAGGTGTTCTTCATGCCGGCGTCGGCCGCCCTCGCCGCCTCGTAGATGAGCGCGCGCGACGCCTCGACGTGAATCGCCATGTCGGCGAGCATCACCTGCACGGCCTGGAAGTGGGCGATCGGTACGTCGAACTGGATGCGGGTCCGGGCGTAGTCGAGTGCCTCGTCCAAAGCCCCGGCCGCGATGCCGAGAGCCTGGGCTCCCACCCCGGGCCGGGTGCGATCGAACGTCTTCATCGTGTGGATAAACCCGTAGCCTTCCTTGCCGCCGATCAGGTTCTCGGCCGGGACGCGGCAGTCCTGGAATACGAGCTCCGCGGTCTTGGAGCACCGGATACCCATCTTGTCTTCGATCTTGCCAAAGGTGAAACCGGGCGTGCCGTCTTCGATGATGAACGCGGAGAGCCCGCGCGCGCCCTTCAACGGGTTGGTGCTGGCGATGACCGAATAGACCTTGGCCACGCTGCCGTTGGTGATGAACTGCTTGGTGCCGTTCAGTACATAGTTGTCGCCGTCGCGCCGCGCGCGGGTCTTGACGTTGCTCGAATCCGACCCGGCGCTCGCCTCGGTGATGGCGAACGCGGCCAGTTCGCCCGCCGCCAGCCGGGGCAGGTACTTCTTCTTCTGTTCCTCGGTGCCGCCGACCAGTATCGGGAAAGCGCCCAGGCCGCAGGCCGCGTAGCACAACCCGGCTGCACCGTCAACCCGGCAGAGCTCCTCGACGACAATACACATCTCCATGATGCCGCCGCCCAGGCCGCCGTACTCCTCGGGGAAGTAGACGCCCATCAGGCCAAGTTCGGCCATCCCCTTCATCAGTTCGTGGGGGAACTCGCCGGTCCTGTCCAGTTCCGCCCGGACCGGCTTCATCTTCTCCTGGGCGAATCTGCGTGCCAGGTCACGGATTTCCTTCTGCGTGTCGGTAAAGAAGTATTCCACTATGCGCTCCTTTGGAGTCAGCTATCAGCAGTCAGGAGTTGGCAGCACATCGAATCGTGGGGCTGACTCCTAACCCCTGACTCCTGACTCTTAGCTCCTAACTTCACCAATGCCGGCTCGGTGTCTCACTTCCGCGGCCACCCGCTCCAGCGCCGGCTTCATCACCTCTCGTGTCAGGCGATAACACTCGATGGAGAAACCAACCGGGTCATCAACCTTCTCGTTCCGACCTACATACGACAGCAGCAGCCGGGTTCGCCGGGCCGCATCCGCCGCCAGGTCGGCGACCCGCTGGCGGTGGTACTCCTCCATCACCAGCACCAGATCGGCAGCCGCCAGCATACTCTGCGAAACCTGCTGCGCGCGGTGCCGGGTAAGGTCGAGTCCAGCTTCCCGCATCACCTCGACCGCATTCGCGGCTGCCGGGCTTCCCACGGGCGCGTCGGTGCCCGCCGAACCGACGAACGCCGGAGTCCCCTCCAGCATGTTCGCCAACATACACATGGCCATCGGGCTGCGGCAGGAATTGCCGGTGCATAGTACGAGCACGGAAAAGAACAGGCCCGGGCCCATCACGACCAATTCCCCGAGCAGCTGCTCAACGTCAAGTATTCCCAACTTTCCCCGCCTGTCAATCACGACCGGGCGTAGACTGAAATCCAGTCCCGTCGGCCCCGGCCCACCCGCGTCACCCGTGACGACAATCGAGGAGCGATTCCCGAGTTCGTCGGCCAACTCGCCCGGCTCGGCGCTCTCTGCCGGCACACCGATCCAGACATCTCCTTCTGCCCGCCGCAGGATCTCCCTCGCCAGCGGTTCGGAAGCCAGTGCCTGACCCGGCTGGTCGGCAACCAACCTCGCGACCAGCGGCTCGGCCATGGCCTTCAGCACCCTCTCCTGCAGGGACGCCTCAAGCCCGGCCGTGGATGCCGCCAGCATCTCCGCCGTCACCATCCGGTATGGCTCGCCAAGACCGGCGAGCGCCTCGCGCTCGCGGGCGAGTACGCAATACCCGCCGAGCATCGGGACAACCGCCACGCCGCTGCGGAGCGCGCCGGCAATCTGCCCGGCCAGGTCAGCCGGGTTCTTCTGCTGGAGTTTAACGAACTTCGGCACAGGCTAGCCGCCGCGCGAGGCGAGTCCCCGGGCACCGATATCCCGGCGGTAGACCATCCCCTTGAAATTGATGCCTTCCAGGGCCCGGTACGCCTTGTCCCTGGCTTCTAGGAGTGAGCGACCGATTCCAGTAACACCCAGGACCCGTCCGCCATTGGTCACCACCCGGTTCTCCTCGGACTTTGTCCCGGCATGGAACACCACGACACCATCGCGGCCTACCAAGTCGCCGGAAACAGGCGTGCCCCTGCCGTACGAACCGGGATATCCATCGGCCGCCGCCACCACGCACATCGCCGCTCGATCGGTAATATGAACCGGGTTCTGTTGTTCAATCCTGCCCTCAGTGCAGGCCAACGCCAGCTCGGCAAGGTCTCCGCCGAGCAGCGGCAGGATGACCTGGGTTTCCGGGTCGCCGAAGCGGCAGTTAAACTCCAGCACCTGCGGGCCGTCCGCTGTCAGAATCATGCCGGCATAGATGACGCCCCGGTAGTCGATGTCACGCTTGTGAAACTCGGCCAGCAGCGGCACAAACACCTTCTGCCGAACTTTCCGCTGCAGTTCCGCGGTCATCACCGGTGCCGGCGCGTAGGCGCCCATGCCTCCCGTGTTCGGCCCCCGGTCTCCATCGAGCAACCGCTTGTGATCCTGCGCCGGCGCCAGCAGATGCACGCTCCTGCCGTCACACAACCCGATCATCGAGACTTCCTCGCCCTGCAGGAACTCCTCTATGACTATCACCTTGCCTGCTTCGCCGTAGCGACCCTCGCGCAACATATCGGCGACGGCCTGTTCGGCCTCCTGCCGAGATTCGGCAACAACCACGCCCTTGCCCGCGGCCAGCCCTGACGCCTTCACGACGACCGGCAGACGATGCTGAATGAGATAGTTGCGGGCGGCATCGAAGTCGGCGAAAGTCCGGGACGGCGCAGTCGGGATTCCGGCGGCAAGCATCAGTTCCTTGGCAAAAGCCTTGTCACCCTCGATCCGCGCTCCGCTCTGTCTGGGACCGAAGACCGCCAGCCCCTGCCGGCCGAACTCATCCGCCGCACCCGCCACCAGGGGTGCCTCCGGCCCAACGATTGTCAGGTCTACCTTCTGCCTGAGGGCAAACTGGACCAGGCCCGGCAGGTCCGCGGTCGAGACCGGCTCGCACCGGGCGACCTGCTCAATCCCGGCGTTTCCCGGGGCGCAGAAGACCTGATGGCCGGAGCCCGCGAGGTGCCAGGCGAGCGCGTGCTCGCGGCCCCCGCCGCCGACGACCAGTATTCTCAATGCTTCAGCAGCCTCTCCAGCTTCGCGGCCTTCATTGCGGCAGCCCAGCTACCGAAGTACCGAACCGCTGCCGCGTGCAGTGTCCGGTAGCGCTTGCGCACGGGAATGGTCGTACCCAGTTCCAGGCCCGTTGCCTTCATGCGCTTCACCTCGTTGACTATCTCTGCCTTTGACCATTCCTTCTGGCGCTTGATCTTCGCGTAGTCGTAGCCAGCGGCTACGATGGCCTGTCGCCATGAACCGAAGTAGACAGACGCGGCCCCGACCAAGCCGCCGTGGGTCTTCTCCGCGGCACTGACGTTGAGCTTTTCGCCGGCGCCCTTGAGCTGGCGGATCTGCGCCACGATCTTCTTCTTGCTCCAGAAGCACTTGCGCCGAATCGCCTCATAGTTGAGCCCCGCCGCCTTGATGGCGCTTTCCCAGCTGCCATAGAACTTCCGCCCGGCATACGCGAGCGCCGGGTAGTTGCGGGCGATGTAGCCGGAATTGAGCTGCGTGCCTCCGCGGCTCAGTTCGCCGATCACTCGCATCACCTCTTCTTTGGACCATCGCTTGTATGAACGCTTCATTCACACCTCCGCAGACAATTTACCTTAACGCTTTGACCATGTCAATGGCCACCTGCTACCTTGCGGGCCGGCCCGGGCACATCGTGACCCCCTTTGCGCATTGCTGCTACGATTGATGTTACCTGACGATCAACCAGCGCGTCAAGGTCGAGCGCCGGGAGCAGGAGTATGCGCTGGTCAATCCCTGGCGC
>VGIR01000014.1 GCA_016867815.1 candidate division WOR-3 bacterium
GAAGCGCTGGCGCCCTGGCGAGATGCGCTGGCGCTGGTGTGTAGCTGGGCTGCTACATGCCGAGCAGCACTTCCGGTGCGTAGATGGCTACCGGCACATCCCCGCATTGCTGAGTGCACTGGAACGGCCCGCGTCACCGAAAGAAATTGACGCAACAGAGAGAGTTGCCTAAAGTGATGTGGGAGCCGCTAGGAATTTCAACTAACCGAGGGACATGCTCCTAGCCTACCTTGGCTCGACCATTACTCTTCTCACCATATATACACGGGTGCAGTCTCTACGGTTCGGGCCTCGGGCAGCAAGCGGGACCTACCGTGCTCTTTCGCTTTGGAGGAGTGTAACCTATTGGGCCGCCGACTTGCGGGCGTTCTGGCGCTTCGAGGCCCGAGAACCACCCGTCGTCTTCGCATACGCCTCACAGGCCATGCTGGTTATCACGGGCGTGTCTGTTTTCGTGTTCTTCGTACCGCTGGTGCAGATGGATGCAACCCTCGGCGGCTTGGGTCTAGGCACAAGAGGCGTCGGGTGGCTGGCGGCTATCGGTTCGGTAGGCTTGGTCCTGTCGTCAATGGGCTATGGGTTCTTCGGTCATCGCATTCGCAAGCACCTGGTGGTCCTGGCATCCTTCCTGGTCTTGGGGTTGACAGTGATGGTCCTGGCAAGCGTCAGGTCCTTCGCGTTTGCCGTGCCACTGGCGGTGCTGGCTGGCGCCGCGATCGCACCACTGTACATCGGCATTGACACACTGCTCCACGAATCGGTAACTGAGGCCGTACGCGGCCGTGTCTTCTCAAACCGAGAGTGGACATTGAACGCCTTCGCCATCGTCGTCGCGGCTGTCGCCAGTCTGCTCTCATCTGCGTTTCCGGCCCGCCATATGCTGCCCGTTGCTGGCCTGCTTGTGTCCGCCGTCAGTATGGCCGGCTTCGTATTATGTCGGGGCCGTCGTATTGGATGACATTCGCGTGCAGCTTCAGTCGAACTGTGTGTCCAGCTTTCTAGGTGTGCCGGGGCGTCGTTGCGGTTGGGGAACTGCGGTCCAAACGGAGCACTATTCCCGCCTGCCCTTATGGCAGTCGGCATCGAGACCTTGTCTGGTGAGATACGTGCCTGTGTTGCAGCGGTTGTTAGTTGTACGACTTGACGGACATGCTCCGCAACACGAAGGCCACATCGGTCCTAGCCTCCCATAGCGAAGTGGATATCTTTGGTATCAGCGTCAGCCCGTGGGAGTACTGGATGAGCGTGGTCACGGTCATTCTAGCTGTGGAGGGTCTGGCCGCGTCCCTTTGGCAGGTGTTTGTGAATCCGGGGGGTAGCCCTTCGACCGCCGGCTATCGCGGAGTCCAGGTCTGGAACGTGCCCTTTGCAAGAAATCGGAACTTCACAGGCCGGCTGGCCCTGCTAAGACGACTCCGAGAGGAACTTATGTCGCCCCAAGCCATCGCGCTTGCTCCGACCGTTGCTTTGCACGGGCTCGGCGGTGTCGGCAAGACGATGCTGGCCGTGGAGTACTGCTACCGGCACAGCACAGACTACCAAGTCATCTGGTGGTTGCGGGCAGAGGACACAGCAACGCTGTGCTCTGACTACGCGCTCTTGTCGTCCCAACTTAAACTCAGACAAGCACAGAGCCAGGACGACGCTATCTGCGAAGTTCGGAACTGGCTTGATACGCATTCAGGGTGGCTTCTTGTACTTGACGACGCGCCCAAGCCGAGCTTGATAACTTGGCTACTCCCGCAGCTCGGCAAGGGGCACATTATCATAACCTCCAGGTACTCAGACTGGGCCGGATGCGCCCGCGCAATGCTGGTTGACGTCATGGAACTACCTGACGCCGCCGAGTTCCTGTTAACAGGCACCAAGGACAAGGATAGGTCTACGGTGGAGGCTCTAGCGCAAACGCTGGGATGTCTTCCCCTAGCGCTAGCACAGGCAAGGGCGTACATAAGCGCCACCGGAATGTCGTTCCGTGACTACCAGCAGCTCTTCATTGAGCGCCAACCAGAGATGATGGGATTAGGCAAGCCCGAGGATTACCGCTCGACCATTGCCGCAACCTGGAACATCTCGATTGTACAAGCTGCTCGGGATGCGCCCGCGGCCGAGAAGATATTGAGTGTCTGCTCGTTCCTGGGAGCAGAACCGATCCCATACGCCGTAATCGACGCTGTGCAGCCGGACCGCGTCGCCCGCAATAGCGGCATTGCGGCGTTGCGCAAGTACTCGCTCGTTGACGTGACTGACTCCGCCTTGGTGGTGCACCGCTTGGTGCAGGCTGCCGCAAGAAGCAAACTGTCTGGCGAGGACGCGTTCGCAACAGGCGAATCCGCACTCGCCGCCGTTGACTCGGCCCTGCCCACGCCGACCGAGCCATCGGAATGGGCGGAATTCGCACAGTTCCTACCCCACGTGAAGGCGGTCCTCGCTATCGCTGCGCGGAGTGTGGACGCGCGTCTGGCACGGGCACGCGCACTCAACGAGACGGGGTTGTACCTGCGGGCGATGGCTCAGCAGCGAGAGGCGCTGCCCCTGTTGGAGTCGGCAGTAGCTGAGTACACATCGGTCCTCGGTGACGAGCATCCCAGCGTGGCTACTGCTATCAACAACCTAGCGCTAGTAACTGGGGACCTAGGAATGATCGAAACCGCGACGTCGCTTCATCAGCGAGCGTTGGCAATAAGGCGCCGAGCCCTCCCGCCCGACCAGCCCGACATCGCGCAGTCTCTGAACAACCTCGCCCTACTGAGCGTCTCCAAAGGGCAGGATAAGGGTGTCGAAGAATCGGCGTGCCAGGCGCTGCAGATGGCTGAGAAGGCGCTTGGACCTGACCACCCGGCCGTCGCCATTTACCTCAACAACCTTGCCTCATACTACCAGGATGTAGGAAGACTGCGTGATGCGGAGCCACTCTACGAGCGTGCCCTGGCCATCGGGGAGAAGACTCTAGGCAAGGACCACCCTGCCGTTGCGACCCGGCTCAACAACCTCGCAGACCTCTACATGATGATGGGAAGGAAGCGCGACGCTATGTCATTGTGCAGCCGTGCTCTCGCCATAATGGAGTCCAAGCTGGGTGGGAACCACCCACGAACAATCGCCATCAGGAACAACCTCGCGAAGCTCCGGGCCTAGCCACTGCCTGAGCGAGGGGAGATTACCAGGGCGCAGTACAAGGCGGGCTTGAAGGCGCTGGAGCGGGTGAAGGAGAGCGTGGAGTTCGACCACCCTCCATCAACGATGAACGATGAACGAGGAACGATGAACGACGCGGGAGGGCGGAGAGGGCTTCGGCGAATACGATTGGTGGATGTTTAGTAAGATAGACGAGTCGCTGGACGAGGTGCGCATTCCATACTACAACCCGGAGGAGAACCGGATCGCATGGTTCCTGCCCGATTTCGTCTTCTGGCTCGCGAAGGGCAGGCAGTACCACATCGTCTTCGTGGACCCCAAGGGCATGGCCCACACCAGGACCTACCAGAAGCTGGATGGCTACCGACACCTGTTCGAGGTGAAGGACCAGCCCCGGCGCATCGCGCATGAGGGCGTTACGGCGACCGTGCAGGCGTTCTGCTACAATCGCGACGCCGCGCAGTCGGACGAACTCCACCGGCGGTTCTGGGTCGGCAGCGTCCCCGAGCTGCTGCAGAAGGTCTGCACCTAGTCCGCAGAATCCGACAGGAACAGCCGTTCCATCTGACGGCGACGGCAAGGCGCGACGGAACCGGTCGGGTGCTGACTGCTGTGAACGCGGCCCTAGGTCTACGCCCCGGCGGATTTGCCGAGTTGGATGAGGATGATGGCGACGATGGCGAGGGCGATGCCGAGCCAACTGCGGACACCGACTTTTTCTTTCCACAAGACCACGCCTGCCACGGCCAGCAGGCCGACTTCACCAGCGGCTATCACCGGGTAGACAACCAGCCCGGGCAGGGCGGTGAGCGCCAGTACCAGGAAAAGGTAGTTGCCGAAGTTCGCTGCACCGAGCAGAGCACCCCACTTGAGGGTCTCGGTTTCAAATCGGGACCGGCGCACGTAGTAGAGCAGCGTGGTGACGAAGAAGGCGGCAACGAAGATGACGGTCTGGAACGGCACGGTCTCGTTTGACGGCAGTTCTTTGCGGAAGACCAACGCCGGGATCATTACGAGGCCGTCGGTGAGAAAGAGGAGGATGAGCCAACGGAGGGAAGAGGGAGGCGGGACTCGGGAGTCGGGAGTGGAGGTCGAAGGGATCGAGTGTTCAAACCCATCGTTGTCATCCGGGCTTGGGACACGATCCGAAATCGCCGAGCCGATTTCGGTCATGTCCCCGCCCGTGGGGCGAGACTCCTGCGTCGGGGGTGCGCAACGCACCGTAGGAACGAGCGGGGTAGCGCTGCGCGTCACGTCGTACAGCACGAGCGCGAGGGCGAGGAGGGCCACGAAGCTGCCTGCTATCTCGAGCATAGACGGGTTCTCGTGCCAGATGAGCACGGATGCGAAGATCGGGATGACGACCGCGGTGCGCATCGCTACGACCGAGAGGGCGAGGCCGGCCGTCTGTATCGCGCGGGCCCAGATGAGGAGCCCGGCAACGAAGAGGACGCCGGTGCCTGCGGCGAGGAGCATGGAGGGTGTGGAGATGTGGGTCTGGCCGAGCGCGACCGAGGCGAAGAAGCCGATGATTGCCGCGACCGCGTAGTTGGTACGGACTAGAGGCAGCCGCTCGAGCGAGCGGGCGTCGGCGTGCTTGAGGACGAGGCCCAGACCTACCGCGGACGTGACTTTGAGCAGGAGGTAGAGCACGGCCAAGTATCCGCGCCGGGGCGGACGCGTCAAGCGCGGGACGTCTGGCCAGAACTGGAGGCGGAGATCTACCACCAAGACACAAAGACACCAAGACGTACGGACTTCGGACATCTGTGTAATCTGCGGAACTGCGGATGAAGTCGGCTGACATTGGCGTCCCTGGTGGCCGGATTCCGGGCGGCTTGCATGCCAGCCGGGTTAGGGTATATTGGGCGCGTGATTTCGGACAACGTGCTCAAGCAGGCGACGCGTTTTCATGGCCATCTCGGGCCGTGGCTGGTCCTGGGGCTGAAGGCCGGAACGTACGCGCGGCGAAAACTGGCCGCCTCGCCGTTCGAGCTGAGGGCGCGGGTCTTCTGCCCGGCGGGCACACCCTACACTTGTTTCGTAGACGGAATCCAGTTCAGTTCGGGCTGCACCATGGGCAAGGGGAACATCAGCCATCATCGTGCCGCCGGGTGCCGGGTCGAGTTCACGCGGGCCGAAGACGGACTCCACCACAAAGACACAAAGTCACAGGGAGGGTCGGAGCGCACGCTGCGACTGGCAGTGCGTCCCGAGGTCTGGGAGGAACTCCATTCTCGGCCGTGCAAGGGGATGGCAGGCGCGGCGCGGCTGGGGCGCGAGTTCGCCCGCCGTCGACTGGCGGAGCTTCTCACCGAGTGAGTCGCGATCCTCTGCCAACGGCCACTTCGCCCTCTCCGTCTAACTAGCCGTATGCGCTGGTTGAAGAACCTGGTCCGGGAGTGGGCTCCGGTCATACTCGCCGTGTTGCTCATCCGTTCGTTCGTGGTCGAGGCTTTCATGGTGCCGACCGGCTCGATGCTCAACACAATTTTCATCGGCGACATGATGCTCGTGAACAAGTTCGTCTATGGCGCGAAGCTGCCTTTCACCGACAAGACCGTCATCCCGGTCTCGAGCCCGAAGCGCGGCGAGATCGTGATCTTCCGCTTTCCGCTGGACCCGGACGTTCCCGAGGGCGCCAGTCGAATCTTCCCCGCCAAGCTCCCGCTCCTCCCCTTGTTCTGGAGCAAGACCAAGGGCTTCTTCCAGTGGTACACCCCGCTGGCGCTGATCAAGCGCTGCGTGGCCGTGGCCGGGGATACGGTTGAGTACCGGGACAAGCAACTCTATGTGAACGGCAGGTTGCAGGTCGAGCCGTACGTGATCCACAGCGACGGACGGATGCTGCCCGGATTCGAACCGGCGCCGAGCCAGGCCGAGTTCCAGAAGGCCTGGGAAGAGAAGCGGTTCTTTCGCACCGGGTACTCACCGTACGTGCGCGACCGGTTTGGCCCGATTGTGGTGCCGCCGGGGACGATCTTCGTGATGGGTGACAACCGCGACAACTCTGAGGACGCGCGGTTCTTCGGGCTGCTGGAGCTGCGCCACGTCCGCGGCAAGCCGCTGGTCACCTACATGTCAACGTCCGCGGCCGGGTATCCCATCAACATCCCGAAGATGGTGCTCTCGCCCTGGGCGATCCGGTTCAATCGCATCGGCCACTTGGTCCGCTAGTCCCGGTTCCGGACTCAGATCGGGATTCACCGCCTGGACGTAGGCGAGGAAGAGATGAAATCGGATGGACTGAAACCGGAAAGCCCAGACCAGGAAATCGGAGCCGGAACTCACCCGCTACGTGGTGTGCTTTGTGCCTTCACACCTTTGTGGAAGGTGTCTGCTCCCATCCCCGGCCGCCTCGTTTGACCTGCGACTCTGCCCCTCGTATACTCACCTCCTGTGCTGACAATTGACAAAGGTGCGCGCCTGTGAAGGGCGGCTGGGGCTGGCTGCGCAACGTGGGACGCGAATGGGCGCCGGTCATCATCGCCGTCCTGCTCATCCGTTCGTTCGTGGTCGAGGCCTTCATGGTGCCGACGGGCTCGATGCTCAAGACCATACTCATCGGCGACTTCATGCTCGTGAACAAGTTCGTCTACGGAGTAAAGCTGCCGTTCACCGACAGGACCGTCATACCGGTTTCGAACCCGAAGCGCGGTGACATCATTGTGTTCCGGTTCCCGGTCGACACCGAAGACCCGCAACCGGCGGCACGCTACACGAGGCTCTTTCCCCGCTGGCTGCCGCTGCTGCCGGTTTTCTGGGACAATCAGTCGCGTTTCTTCGCGTGGTACGTCCCACGCAACTTCATCAAGCGCTGCATCGCCGTTGCCGGCGACACGGTTGAGTACCGGGAGAAACAGCTCTATGTCAACGGCCGGCAGCAGAACGAGCCCTACGTGATGCACGCGGATTCGCGGATGCTGCCCGGGTTTGAGCCGGCTCCCGAGCGAGCCGAATTCCAGAAGGCCTGGGAGGGACGGCGGTTCTACCAGTCCGAATACTCGCCGTACGTGCGCGACCAGTTTGGTCCGGTAGTGGTCCCGGCCGGACACGTCTTCGCGATGGGCGACAACCGCGACAACTCCGAGGATGGCCGGTTCTGGGGACCGCTCGCCATCCGCAATCTGCGCGGGAAGCCGCTGGTGCTCTATTTCTCGTCCGACGCGGCACCGAACATTGCCCGGATCATCATCTCTCCCTGGGCCGTCCGTTTCAGCCGGATCGGCCGCATCGTCAGGTAGCAACCCCCGACCGGGGTCTCGTCGCCGGTTGACACTCCGGCGGTTCTGGGCTAGATTCGGTCAAATGAGCGCGAATCTCAAGCGGACTTCTTTCGTGCTTGTCGCGGCGTTGTTGCTGTCCGGCTGCAGCCAACGCCCGGGCAAGCTGGAGCCCTGGGTCTGGCCCGGCGCGAACCGCTGCAACACGCGTTCCTTCGATCAGGACGTGACCGAGCCCGTGCCAAAGTGGCGATACGTCGAGGCGTGGGAGGCGGAGTGGTTCGATGTGCCCGCGACCGAGCCGATTCCTGTCAGCGCTCACGCCGAGCATCGCCCGCTGGTGTTTGACCTCGACCGCGACGGCCGCCTGGAGATCGTGACCTCCCCGCTTTCCCACCCGCCCGCCGCCCTGCTTAACTGGGAGGGAGCGCCGTTCTCCGGTCGGACCCGTGGCGGATTGGACTGGGACCAGGTACAATCAGACGCGGCGCGAATCCTCGCCGACGACAGCGCCGGCTGGGTGCTTCTGCCGGAGTCAAGCCTCTCCCGACCCGGCTCCAGTCCGATGGCGCTGCGGCTCAATCAGCGGACGGTCACATTGGAGGTTGTGCTCGAGCCGAGGCGGCCCTATCCCAGCCGCATGCTGGAATGCCGCGACGCAACCGACGGCCGGCTCGTGTGGCGGTATGAGTTCGGGGCTCGTCCGGATCTGATGGCAGTCGCGGACCTGGATGCGGACGGCAGGGAGGAGCTGCTGGTCACTACCTACGGTGATGGGAACGGCGCGGCCGCGAACGGGACCCGCGACTCCGATTCGTGCTACTGCGTCGCCCTGCGTGACAACGGCACGCTGCTCTGGCAGCGGGGGTTCGGAGCGCATCCGTTCATCGGCTGCCTGGCCGGCATTGCGGATCTGGATGGAGATGGGAAGCAGGACGTCTTCGTCAACA
Source organism: candidate division WOR-3 bacterium (assembly GCA_016867815.1). Taxonomy (NCBI): domain Bacteria; kingdom Pseudomonadati; phylum Caldifarciminota; species Caldifarciminota bacterium. Next base: position 8,312 of record VGIR01000014.1, read on the forward strand.
TCTACTCGTGGCAGAACGACTTCGGAGGGCTGGCGGTCCTGGACGGCGCAACCGGGTGGATCAAGTCGGAGTCGCCGAGCCCGGATTCGTCTCGTTTGTCACACGTTTCCGCCGGCTGCGCTGACGTCGACGGCGACGGTCAGCAGGAACTGGCGGTTGCGATCAGCGGCAGGAAAGCGGAGGCGCGGCTCTACCGGCTGACCCAGGGCAGGCTCGAGCTGACAGCGCGCGTTGCCCTCGGTGAAGCCCGCGATACGGACGAGGTCAGTGAGTGCCGGCTGCATGCCATCTGCGACCTGGACGGCGATGGAAAGAGGGAGTTGGTCTTGTCCCGGTGCCGTAAGCGGATGATATGCCGGGACCCGAAGTTCTATCCCTCGACCTTTGATTCGTGCGGCCTGCTCGTGTTGGACTCCGACCTGCGTACAAGACAGGAGATCGGGTTGCCGGTGCGCTGCCAGGACGTGACGCTCGGGGACGTGATTCCGGGCGGGAACATCGAGATGCTGGTGGTTACCGACCGGCTGCTTCTCTACTCGGCCGCAGCCGACTAGCAGCGAGAGCCGTTCGCTAGGGCGTAACTTGCGAGCGGTGGGTCACCGGTAGGGTGATCGAGCTGCCTCGGTTCCGGCTCACGCCGCTCAGGAGCTTCCTGGGGCCGGAAGTGGAGGCTGCAGTCCCTTCCTGTGCCTCCCGCGGCCAGCTGTTAAGGGGCCAGCTTGATGAGAACGCGTCCCGTGCGGACCAGGAACTCGAGGCCGTCTGCCATTTCCCGCAACGCGGCAGCGTCAGCTCGAGCAAGGACCGGGTCAGTGCCGAGTTCGCCGCGTGCTTCCCTGACGCGGAAAACCATCGGCTGGCCAAAATCGGGACGAGCCGCGACCTGGCCGAGCGCACCGACGTACTGCACGGTGTGGGCTCCGGTCGCGCCGGCGTACGCCAGTTCGCGCGGGTCGAGGAGGATGGCGCCTCGGTCGTCGCAGAGTTTCGGAAACAGCGCCGGCTTGAGTCCCGTGTCACCGCCGTCGATCACGAGGCAGGCATAATGGCGGAGTGATTGCTGCGCTGCCGGGGAGAGGCCGGCGGCGGCCGCGTTCTCCGGCTGCGGGCCGACAACGGGTTGCGGGGCCAGGGCACTTTCTATGCCCCCTTCGCCGTAGAGGTCGCACTCCATCTCGATTTCCACCGTCCCGCCGAGCGAGTCGTACCGGGCCGGGCCGCGCTGCCGCGCACCCTTGACCACGGCCTCGACCCGCAGGCGCACGGAGTCGTGTCCGGCCACCAGTTCCTGGACCCGGGTGTCTGAGTCGACCCGCACACCCTTGACGATTTCAAGCAGGTTGCGCTGGGCGACGACGGTAGCCGCCCGCAGGGCCATCTGCCAAGCCAGGTCGCGGCTGGAATTGCCCGGGTCGACCACGCCGGCGCCGCGCGCCCACACCGTCTTGCCCGACCAGTCAATAGCGCCGCCGGGAACGAGTTCCTGGACCTGCCCCGGGGCGACAACCGGGCCAAGCGGCGACGGCGGCACGAACGGGGTTTCGGCGGCGGGAGGAGCTGCCGGCGGCGTCACGCTGACCGGGATCACGGTTGTGCTCGTGGCGCAGCCGAACAGCACCGTCAAGGCGAGACAGATGCCCAGCGTTCTCAGGTCAGAGTGGTCGGCTGGCTGGTTCATGCTGCGGCTGCGCTATTCCCTTGCCTTCCTGATGAGAGGGTCCAGCGCCATGGTGAGTGCGCCGGACAATGCCTCGTCGGCGCCCGAGAAGCTCGATCCGCTTCCCTCGGCGTAGTACAGCGCTGCGCCGGTATCAGTCGAGATGATCTTGACGAAGAGCCGCGCGTCGCGCTGCTCCGGGCTGGCTTTGAAGAAGTCGTCATGTCTTATCTCGACCACCCTGACGGTCATGACCGCCTCGGCGTTCATATGCCGGCCGAGCTTCCAGGCCGAGTGCGAGTCTATGAAACGGGGGCCGCCGGACCACTGCTCGTGCAGAATCCGTGCGACCTCGGAGCGGTCGATGAGCGAGAAGTTGCCCGGCTTCATCAGCAGGAGCCCGGCGCGGTCGTACAGGGATGGGAACTCGGCGTCACGGAACCACGGGGGCAGAATGGCGATCCGCCATTTGCGGTCAAGCTCGAAATCCGGCGAAATGCTGTAGGGTTGGTTCGCTTCCTGCATCTGCTGCAGCGTCCCGGAATTGAAACAGCCCGCGGCCGCTGCGGCCATTAGGAACAGAGCGCCCGGTGCCAGGAACCTGACTATCATCAGACTTGCTCCCTTCGTTGTGGTCAATGTGAGATTATCGAGGCATGGACTCCAGTGTCAAACCGCGACGTGGTGGGGGCGCGCAAGAGAGCCGTTGCAGAGAGAGTCTCTCTACTCCCTTCTCTTCCTGCGGCCGGACCGGAGCTGGATCCCGATGCCGACCAGGCCGAGTATCAGCCAGCAGGCCATCATCACGCCGTAGTTGGCCGGCGGATTGCGGGAACCGGTGTTGACAAGATGCCAGCCGAGCAGCCGGAATGCGCCGAGCACGATTCCCCAGGCACCGGCAAGCGCCGAGAGGATGGAAATCAGTGATCTTTCAAGGACCAGAGTCAGAACGCCGCCGGCGACAGCGGCGAGTACGCGGGCGATCATCGGATAGTGCCAGCCGGTGGCGGCGACTACCACGCCCGCGATCAGCGCCCCGGCACCTACACCCAGCAGGAACACGCCGAACTTGTACAGCACCGCCGCGAGGATCGCGCCGAGGATGCCCAGGACGATGCCTAGGATGATTGTCAGAGCCTGGCTCGCGCCGGGTATGAGCCCCGCGATCAGCAAGCCGAGCGCGAGTCCGACTCCGAAGCCGGCCAACCCGAGCGTGAAGCGCAGCAGCCGGTAGCCGAAGAAGCAGACCAAGAACCCCGCAGTCAGCAGCAGTATTGGCGGGACGGATGAGAGTAGGTTCACTTGCACCCCATCTTCTGTGTTAAGCTTCCGTTCTAACCCGTCGCCGCCGCGCCAGCCAACCGGACACCAGCGCGGCAAGAAACGCAAAGACCAACGGGTCAGTGACGAATCGGAACCGGTTGTTCTCACCGACTTCGAAGGCGTTGGCGAGGAGCGTCACCCACGCGACATTGAACCAGAGCAGGAACAGGGATGGAGGTTGAGGGAGGAAGGGGGAAGGGCGGAGGAGCAGAGCCAGGCCGGCCGCGAGCACCAGGGCATAGGCGAGGATGAGGAACCAGCCGGTGTTGAGGAATCCCTGCAGGTAGTACTGCGCGGGCCGGGTCAGGCGGAGGCTGCGGTCCGTGTGGTAGAAGAAGCGGCCGTCGAGGATACTGGCGAGACGGGCAAGCCCTTTGATACGGGTTGCGTTGTTGTCGAGGAAGAGATATGCGTTTGCAGGCAGGTAATAGATAAGATACGACTCGGCCAGCCCACGGAGGTAGGCGACCGGCTGCACGGTGAGGATCCGACGAGCATCGCGGCCGTATTGCCGCGAGACGGCGACGAAAAGAGCGTTGTTGAAGTTCGCGACGCCGGACGGCTTCATCTCCTGGTCGAGTACCGGCACTCCGGTCCTCCCCGGCTTTGGGAGCGCGCCGTAGTACTTGTCCGGTTCGCTGAACGGCGGGAGCAGCGAAACCGCAGAGATCGTGCCGTTGTCGTACAGCGTTCTGCGTTCAGGTATGGTGAGCATGCTGTTGGTCATCTTCGAGAAGTTGATGCCGAACCAGGTGCTGCCGGTGAACTCGCCGACCTGGACGAGGTTCTTGCCGTACCAGAGCACAACTAGCAACAGGGGCACTGCGGCTGCGAGCACCACCTTGCGCCAGTCCTTGCGGCGGAAGAGCACAAGCGTCAGCACAAGCCCAAGCAACCAGACGAGATGGAAGAGACTCCAGGTCATGGCCAGCAACCCGGCGGCGGCGAACAGCAGCACGGCGTCGAGAGACCTGCCACGGCGGACGAACCGCTGCCAGAAGAGCGCAGTCAGCAGCAGCAGGACGGTAGCGGGATAGGTGGAGAAGAGCCAGTTCTCGTAGAGCACGCAGGCCGGGCTGACAACGTAGATGCCGGTCAGGATGGCGCTCGGCGTATCCGGCACGCCGAGTCCCCTGAGCAGGAGGAACATAGCTGCCGTGAAGATCAGGCCGGCAAGCAGGTAGCCGAAGGTGAAGGCAACGGTCTCGTGTCCGGCAAAGAGGTTGAGAACAGCGCCAAGAAAGGCGTTGAAGGCCGGCGGCTGGCTGTGAAGATACCAGAGGCTCTGGGCCAGGTTCGACCGGAGCAGAGCCGGGTCAACGAACTGCCAGAACCAGGGCAAGGAAGACGCGTCAAACCGCACTCCGGCGAGGTGGTACCCGAGACGCGAGACCAGCACAAGACCGATGACTGCCAGGAGTGGCTTCGGGAATGACCGCCTGCCGTCCGGCGGCGCGGGCATAGGGTGCGGTCGGCAGCTCTTCACCGCGCTGAGCTTATCTGTACTGATGAGCCAAGTCAAGTCAGTATCAGTTCGCAGCTGAAACGCGCGCGCAGTCTCCGCGTCTAATCGCTGTAAAGGTACTATTTCAGGAGGTACTTATATGGCGAGAAATGTTATAGCCTGGGATCCTTTCCGAGAAGTCAGTACGATGCGCGAGGATATGGAACGGATTTTCGACTCGATGCTTAACCGCTACCCGCGCGAACGCGTACAGGCGGTGTGGGCGCCGTTTGTTGATGTTGAGGAAACCAACGATGCGATGATCATCCGCGCCGAACTGCCCGGCATGAAGCGGGAGGAGATCAAAGTCACCGTGGCAGAAGACACGGTCACCATCAGCGGCGAACGGAAGTACGAAAGCGAGCAGAAGGACCGGACCTTCCATCGCGTGGAGCGTGCCTACGGGTCTTTCCAGAGGACGATAGCGCTGCCGGTGAGCGTGCAGGGCGACCGGGCCGAGGCCAGCTACAAGGCCGGCGTGCTCGAGTTGATGCTGCCCAAGGCAGAGAGGGTGAAGGCACGCGAGATTACTGTCGAGAGTAAGGACTAGGCTGACTTCTTCTACGCACCGATGGCCCGCTCTCCGCGGGCCATCGGTCTCTTTGTGGCTTGACCGAGTCCCTGATTGCTGCTTAAATGGTGTCCAAGCAGGAATCCCAGCATGATGTGCCCAGCTTGCGGTTCGCGCAATCCCCGCACAGTGCGGGTCTGTGGCACTTGCGGGACGGTGATGTCGGAAGTGCCAAGGACCCGCTTCAGGTACGAGCAGGAAGCTCTGGACAAGAGACAGACCACTGCCTACGGCAGAACCAGGGCCCTGAGCATTCTGGTCCTGATACTCGGCTTGATGTCACTCACGCCGACGACTTTCGTTACCGGCATACCGGCAATAATCCTGGCCACTGTCGCGCTGAAGAAGCGCCGGCCCGGACGGGGGATGGCCTACACCGGACTGGTTGCCGGCGCCTTCGGTACACTGGTGTTGACGTTCGTCATGCTGCTGCCGATGATAGCCTGGCAGCGCGAGCGGCACCGGGTCGCGTTGGTGAAGCAGAACATGCTGGCCTACCAGGACGCGATGAGGAGTTTTGCGGCTGAGAATTATGGGCGCTACCCGAAATCGGCTCTGTCGTGGGAGAAGGAAGACGAAGAGGGTATGGTGCTGCACTTCAAGAACGACATCGGGTACCTCTCCAGCATTCCGTTCAATCCCTACACGCGCGAGCAGTATCGTAAGGGCAAGGACTTCTTCTACCTGCCTGAGGAACTGGCCGAGACCGAGCTGAATTCAATAGCCGACCGGAGGGAGGCGCGGTGTCCGTACGTGGGGCTCTCCGCACCGGGCGGAGTGCGGGGCACCATCATCATCACGGGTTGGTCTCCACCCGAGTCCGAGGGATCGCCGGTTGAGTATGCCATCGTCGGCTTCGGTCGGAACACCGCTGAACCGCTGCGTCGGGGTCGCGACTTCTTTGTCCTGCACAACTGAAGCCCAGTAAGGCCAACACCGCGGCCGCTGCGGATTGACAATCCGACTCAACCACCTATTCTTTGCAGCTACTCGAAAGGAGCAGATTCCGTGAGAACCCTGACACTAGTCGCGATCTTCGTGGTCCTCGCCGGGGCCTTCTGCGCGGGCAACAGTGACCAGCGAACGTCCCCGATGACATCCACCAAGTGGCCCAAGGAGGCGTTGAGTCCGCTGAGCGAGGATGAGTTGGTGCAATTCGTCAAAGCTCTCCCGGCGCTCAGCGGCGCTTTGAAGGCCGGAAAGTGGGAAACCAAGCCTCAGAGAGAAGGCACAAGCCCACTGTCAACTCTGACTGACCTTGTCGAAGGTATGAAGGTGGCCGGCATCAACGAGTCGCTCAAGCCGTTCGGCGGTTGGGCAAGGATCAGGCCGACCTTGTACAAGGTGTTTGCCGCAACAGCTGCACTGGTCATTGACCGAGCGTCTCCGGAGTTTGTTGAGGGAATGAAGCAGGATACCACCGCGGGCGGCAGAAGGAGTCTGCAGGACTTCGAGTTCTTCAAGTCCGCCTGCACGCAGGTGCCGGAAGCGAACAAGCAACTCGTCACCAGATTCCAGGAGCAACTGCAGCCGCTTGGATCACTCGGAAACTGAACGCCCAGCTCACAATTGTAGCAAGGTGGCCGTTCCCTGCTCGAGTTTGTCTCTCCCGCGTCGCGGACGGATCTGCGCAGGGTGTTGTGAATGGTGTCTTATAATTTATAGATATCGCGTCGGCGACTTCCTGCTGCAACCTAGTTGGTTGGCCTGAAGTCTATCTAGTTGCTGAAGTAAGCCGAAAGGAACCCGAGTAGATGGAAGAACTGAAAGACGACATAAAGAGAGTACACGAGGAGATCGAGCGAGAGAGCCTATTCGTCCAGGCAATAACCGGGGAGGTTGGGAAGGTCATAGTCGGTCAGAAGTACCTGGTTGATCGGCTGATGGTCGGACTGCTGGCCAACGGGCACATTCTCATCGAGGGTGTGCCGGGTCTGGCCAAAACCTACGCCGTGAAGACTCTGGCGCGCGCGATTGCTACAACATTCCACCGGATTCAGTTCACGCCCGATCTGCTTCCGGCCGACATCGTCGGGACCCAGATCTACAACCAGCGCACTGGTGAGTTTGCCGCCCGCAAGGGACCGGTCTTCGCCGACCTTGTCCTGGCCGACGAAATCAACCGCGCCCCGCCCAAGGTGCAGAGCGCTCTGCTGGAGGCGATGCAGGAACGGCAGGTAACCATCGGCGACGACACGTTCAAGATGTCCGACCTGTTCCTGGTGCTGGCAACTCAGAACCCGATTGAGCTGGAAGGCACCTACCCGCTGCCCGAGGCCCAGACCGACCGGTTCCTGCTCAAACTGCGGGTCGGCTATCCGAGCAAGGAGGAGGAGAAGCAGATCGTCGACCGGATGACCACGGGCGTCGAGCCGAACGCGTCACCGGTGGTCGAACCGGCCGCGATCATCCGCGCGCGGGCGCTCTGTACGCGCATCTACGTGGACGAGAAGCTGAAGGACTACATCCTGAACATCGTCTTCGCGTCCCGGCAGCCCAAGGAACACAACCTGGCTGACCTGGCGCCGCTGCTACGGTACGGCGCTTCGCCCCGTGCCTCCATCTACCTGTTGACCGCGGCGCGGGCGATGGCTTTCCTGCGCCGGCGCGGGTTCGTGATACCGGAAGACATCAAGGAACTGGCGCCGGACGTTCTCCGGCATCGTCTGATACTGAGCTACGAAGCCGAGGCCGAGGAACTGACCACTGACGACGTCGTGAGGCGCGTGCTCGAAGGCGTCGAAGTTCCGTGAGTCCGGGCCCGAAGAAAACACCAAGCCCTACCGGTCGAACGACGAAGCGACCGGATAGTGCTGGTCGTTCGCGCATTCGGCAGATAGAGATCCGCACGCGACGGCTGGTCAACACCCTGTTCTCGGGCGACTACAAGTCATCGTTCAAGGGCCGGGGCATCGAATTCCTCGACGTGCGCGAGTACCTGCCCGGCGATGACGTGCGCACGATTGACTGGAAGGTGACGGCGAGGTTCGGGCGACCTTACGTGAAGAAGTATGCTGAGGAGCGCGAGCTGGTCGTTATCCTGTTGGTGGACGCATCCGGCTCGGATCGGTTCGGCACCAAGCGGCTGTTCAAGCTCGAGCAGGCGGCGCAGGTCGCGGCCACGCTCGCATTCTCCGCCATCCGCAACAACGACAAGGTCGGGCTGGTATTCTTCACCGACCACATCGAAAAGTACGTGCCGCCGAAAAAGGGCCGGGTCCACGTGCTCCGGCTGATTCGCGATATCCTCTACTTCGAACCGGAGCACCGCGGCACGGACGCGGGGCAGGCGCTCGAGTTCCTGATGCACGTCCTGAAACGCCGGGCGATTATCTTTCTCATCTCCGACCTCATGGGCGACTCATACCGACCGGAGGTGATTCGTCAGCCGCTGGGTATCGTTGCGCGCAAGCACGACCTTGTCGTAGTCTCCGTGAGCGACCCGGCGGAGAAGGAGCTGCCTCGACTGGGCCTCGTCGAGATGGAGGACGCCGAGACCGGGGAACTCGCGACCGTGGACACTTCCGATCCGGTCCTGCGGAAGCGTTTTGCGGCATCCCAGTCCGCGCGGCAGGAGGCAACGGAGAGGCTGCTACGGCAAATCGGTGTCGACCACATCCCGGTTTCCACCGCGGAGGACTTCTCCAAGAAGCTCCACCAGTTCTTCCAGAAGCGCGCACGGAGATACAGGTAGAAGAAATCAGAATGCGTAGACGGAATCGGAGTTCCACCACCGATACACACAGGCACAGAGTCCAGGCCGGGTTCTGGGCTCTCGGTGTCCTGGTGTCTTTGTGGGCAATTCCTGGGACGATTATTGCGCAGCCCGCCCCTGACTCAGGGGTAGCGTCGGACACGATCGTACGCGACACCGGGCCTGCGTACCGTATCGTCTCCGGCGGGCCGGTGTCGGTGAGCGCGAAGCTGTTGCCAAGGCCCAAGCGGGACCTAACCGTGGGTGATCAGTTCAAGCTGGAGCTGACGGTCAGGCACCACCGCAGCGCGAAGGTCGGAGAGCCTTTCGCTCCGAGCCTCGATCCGTTCATGATTCTTGACCGGAAGAGCATCACCCGCTATGCCGGCGACACGATGGTCGACATCCACATGCTGACGATGGCAGCGTTCGCAACCGGCGAACCGAAGGTGCCGCCATTCATCGTACCTTACCCGGCAGAAGGCGAGATACGCGCTGCCGCCTCGGAGTCGATACCGGTGAAGATCGCAAGCGTGATGCCCAAGGACATGAAGGACATTAACGACTTGAAGCCCCAGATACAGTTTCCGAACTTCCTGCCAATATGGATCATACTCGGGATTCTCGCCGCGGCAGGGCTGGGCTATCTCGGCTGGCGGCTCTATCGCCGCTATCGCCGGATAAGGCTCTATGGAGCACCGCTGCCCGACCCGTGGGACGAGGCACTGGCGGCACTCGACCGTGTGCCGGCCGAGGACTGGCTTGCGTCAGGCCACTTCAAGCGCTACTACTACACGGTATCGGAGGTTCTCAAGCGCTACCTGACCCGCCGTTTCGGATTCCCGGCCCTCGACCAGACGACCACCGAAATTACTCGGGCGATGAAGGCCGCAAAGACCCCGGAGCGTGAAGGCTTCGGCGAGTTCTTCCGGCGGGCAGACATGGTGAAGTACGCTAAGTTCGTGCCGCCAGCGGCTGAGGCAGCCGCAGTGGTTTCCACCGCGCGGGAACTCGTGAGGGCGACGACGCCGAAGCCAGAAGCAGGCACTGGGGTCCAAGCGGCCAGGGGTTCAGGGGTTCAGGCCGGAACCCCGGAACCCCCGAACCCCGGAACCCATCTATGAGATTCGCCCACCCCTGGTTCTTTCTCCTGCTGGCCTTGGTACCAGCGTACGTCTGGTGGCAGATAGTGAAGCGCCGGGCCGCGGTTGTGTACAGCGACCTTTCATTCCTGCGCGGAGCGAGTGCCCGCGGGCGCTACGGGAGGATAGTGGTCCATGCCCTGTACGCGCTGGCCATGACATTCATGATCGTTGCCTTGGCGCGGCCCCAGCGTGGTCGTCAATTCCAGGAGGTCGAAACCCGGGGCATCGACATCATGATGTGTCTCGATATCTCCGGCTCGATGCAGGCCGAAGACTTTTCCCCGAAGAACCGGTTGAACGTCGCCAAAGAGCGGGCCAAGGAGTTCATCGACAGGCGGAAGGGTGACCGCATCGGCCTGGTGATCTTCTCCGCCGCGAGCCTGACTCAGTGTCCGCTGACGATGGACCGACAGATAATCAACGGCCTCATTGACCGGCTCGACTTCGGCATGCTCGAAGACGGGACTGCGGTCGGCCTCGGTCTGGCCAGTGCAGTCGCCCGACTCAAAGACTCAAAAGCAAAGGACCGCGTCATCGTCCTGCTCACCGACGGCGTGAACAACACCGGCGACATCGACCCGATAACCGCTGCCCAGACCGCGGCGAGCTTCGGCATCAAGGTCTACACCATCGGCGTAGGCAGCAAAGGGCTGGTGCCCTACCCGGTGAACGACCGGATGTTCGGCCGCCGCTACGTGCAGGTGCAAATAGACCTTGACACCGAGACCCTGCAGAAGATCGCGGACATGACCGGCGGCAAGAGCTTCCTCGCGACCGACGCGCAGGCGCTCGGGCAGATCTACGATGAGATTGACCGGATGGAGCCGACCACGTTCAAGGTCAAGCAGTACACCGTCTACAACGAGCTGGCCGGGCTCTGGTTGTTGCTGTCGGTGATCGCGATGGGGGCCGGCGCGGCGCTGGCAACCACCTTGTTCAGGAGATTGCCATGATCAAGTGGGCAGAGCCGATCTACCTATGGTTGCTGCTCGTCGTACCAGTCGGGCTGGCGTTGATGATGTTCCGCGGACTGAACCGACGGCGCGCCCTATCACGGGCGATTGACCCGGAACTGATAGACCGGCTTACGCCTTCCCTCTCCGCGGGCCTGACCACGCTAAAAGGGCTGCTCCTGCTTGGCGCGCTCGCGTTCCTGCTGCTGGCCGCGGCCCGGCCCAAATGGGGTGAGAAGCTCCAGATGTACAAGGGAAAGGGGATCGACGTTGTCATTGCCCTGGACGCCTCGAAGTCGATGCTGGCCGAGGACGTGAAACCCTCGCGACTCGTCCGGGCCAAGACCGAACTCGCCTCCCTGCTTGACGGCCTGGCCGGCAATGCGATCGGCATCGTTGCCTTCGCCGGCGAAGCCTACGTGATGTGCCCGCTGACCGCCGACGCGGACGCGGCCAAGCTCTTTCTCGACATCATCGGCCCGGACATGATGCCGGTACCCGGGACTGACTTCAGCAAGGCGATTGACGTAGCGCTTTCGCTCTTCAGCCCCAAGGAAATGAACTACAAGGCGCTGGTGCTGGTGACTGACGGAGAGGACCTGAGTAGGAGCACGGCGCAGGCAATTCAGCGCGCGGCTGACGCGCACGTGCGCGTTTTCCCGGTTGCCTTTGCCACCACCGAGGGTTCACCGATACCTGATTACGACGCGCAGGGTAACCTGAGTTCCTACAAGAAGGACAAAGACGGGCAGGTGGTGATGTCCCGGATGGACGAGCGCGAGCTGATTGTGATGGCGCAGGCGACCGGCGGCAGGTTCATGCGGGTCGAGGGATTCTCCGGCGAGCGCCTGCTGGGCGAACTGGACAGGATGCGCAAGAAGGACATCGGCAGCGGCCAGTACACCGATTACGTTGAGCGGTACCAGTTGTTCCTCGTCGTCGCGCTGGCGCTCTTCCTGGCCGGATTGGGGATGAGCAACCGCAAAGGAGCTTGGTTCATAGTCAGACGAAGGCAGAAGTCAGAAGCCAGAAGTCAGAATGCAGAACTCGAGATGCAAAATGAAGCAGCATAGGCCTCGGCTCCTTGTCGTCGGCACATTGTCCTTGGCACTTGCCGCGCATGCGGCTGATGTCGGCGGCCTGATGCGGCAGGGAAACGGGCTGTACGCTCGCGGAAAGTACGATGAGGCGCTTTCTCGGTACCAGATGGCGGAGGTGCTCGAACCGGACGCAACCGCGATTCACTTCAACCTCGGCAATGCGCTGTTCCGGCTCGGCCGCTACGAGGAGGCGGCGCGCGAGTTGGAGCTGGTGATGATCGACAAGAAACCAGCACGTCGGGCCAACGCGATGTATAATATCGGCAACGTGGCTTTCAAAGCAGGCCAACTCGATCCCGCAATCAAGGCGTTTGCCGGCGCGCTCGTCATCAACCCAAATGACAAGCAGGCTAAGCAGAACCTCGAGTTCTGCCTGAAGAAGAAGCAGGAACAGCAGAGTCAGCCGGATAGCTCGAAGCAGAACCAGCAGCAACAGCAGCAACAACAGCAACGACAGCAACAACAGCCCCAACCTCAGCAGGGCATGGACAAGAGCCAAGCCGAGCGTATCGTCCAGGCGGTCGAGGACAAAGAGAAGGAAGAGCAGAAGAAACAGCGCCAGGCCGGCGGGAAGAGACAGGTGGAGCAAGACTGGTGACCCGACGCCTGCTGGTGCTATTGGTCTTCTGCGTGCCGCTTCTCAGCGCGGCTGAGTTGAGCCTCTCGGCAGACGTCGACCGAACCACAGTCGGCCTGGGTGAGCAGTTTCAGCTCACGGTCACGGTCGAGGGTACGAACATCGGCGGTGCGCCCCGGCCGCAGGTACCGTCGATGGATGAGTTTGATGTCCTAGGCAGCACCTCGTCCCAATCCACGAGCATCTCGTTCATCAACGGCCGGATGACCCAGCAGAACACCATCAGCTTCATCTACTTTCTTTCTCCGAAGCGTATCGGCAACCTGACTGTCCCGCCCTTCAAACTCTCCTTCAAGGGCACTGTCTACGAGACTCAACCCATCGCCATAGCAGTTACCAAAGAGAGCCAGTCTCCGCTCCCAAACCGGCAGCAGCAACAGCAGTCCCCGTTTGGTCTTCCCGCTCGTCCCCAGACCCGAAGTTCAGGTCGGGGCAGCGTGCTTCTCACCGCGTCGGCCGACAGGACGTCTGTGTATCAGGGCGAGCAGGTGACGGTCGCCTTTGTGCTGTACACCCAGGCCCAGGTTGCCGATCTCGGCATCAAAGCCATGCCCGGCTTCACCGGCTGCTGGGCCGAGAAGCTCTTCGATGCCAAGGAATTGAATTGGCGCAATGCGACCTACGGTGGGCAGAGGTACAGCGCCGCGACCGTGAAGCAGGTCGCACTCTTTCCTACGCAGTCAGGCGAGGTGAAGATCCACAAGATGACGGTTTCCGGACAGATCATAGTAGGCGGCGGATTCTTCTTCGATTCGGCTGAGCCTTTTGAGGCGTCGTCGGACCCAATCACCATAAGCGTCAAACCCCTGCCCGAAGCCGGCAAGCCGCAGGACTTCGGCGGCGGCGTCGGCGATTTTGAGGTCACGGCCGCTCTCAGCGGAGACAGCTCGGTTGGCGGCGAGCCGCTCACCCTGACGGTCAAGGTCGTCGGCACCGGCAACATCGGTCTCGTGGGCGAGCCGAAGCTCACGCCGATTTCAGGTGTCAAGGTACTCAGCCCGGAAACAAAGCAGACCACGCGCACTGCCGACGGCCGGGTCGCAGGAGAACGTACGTTCAGCTACCCGCTGATTCCGACCGCGGACGGGAAGTTCGTGATTCCCGAAATCACGACGGGTTTCTTCGACCCGAAGGTCGGCGCCTACTATACGCAGACAACCCCGCGCCTTGAGTTCGTGGCGAGCGGCGCGACCGGCAAGACGCCTTTGCCGGAAAGCGAGTCTGGCGTCAAGACGCTGGGTGCTGACATCCTCCATATCAAATCGTCCTACAGACAGTCGTCGCCTTCCCTGAGCTTGCTAGGATGGTTCTTCTACCCGGCAGGCCTTATCGTTCTCGGGACTGGCGTCTGGATGGGCCGTCACCGCCGCAGGCTCGAACAGGATCGCGGCTATGCGCGACGCAGCCGCTCCAGCCGGCTGGTCAAGAAGGGTCTGGCCGAGGCCACGAAGCTGCTCGCGCAGGGGAACGAACGCGAATTCCATACCGCGCTCAACCGGGCAGTCGTGCGCTACGTCGGTGACCGCTACAACATGGAGTCCACCGGGATGACCGGTGACCAGCTCCAAGCGGAACTCGCCCGCCGGAACGTGGACCCGGCAACCGTCGCAAGCTTGCTTGACTTGATTGCCTCCTGCGACGCAGCCCGGTTCTCACCGGGAATGACTCGGTGCTCGCCGCAGGAGACGCTGGAGAAGGCGCGGATAGTGCTGGAGAAGCTTTGAGAAGGAAAGTGGTCAAGTGGCCAAGTAGTCCAGTGGCCAGGTGCCTGGGTATTCTTGCCCTTGCGTCCTGCATCTTGCAGGGTGCAGTCGCTTCCCCGGCTGACCTTTTCAGCCGCGGAAATCAGGCCTATGAATCCGGTGACTATGCCGTCGCCGTCACGTTGTACGACAGCGCGGCAGCGGGAGTGTCTAGCGCGGAGCTGTTCTACAATCGGGGTAACGCCAGGTTCAAACTCGGAGAAGTCGGGCGGGCCATCGCCGACTACAACCGTGCGTATGTGCTCAAACCGCACGACAAGGACATCAGTCACAACCTCGCCTTTGCCCGTCAGTACCGGCCCGACAAGTCCTTGACCCTCGAGAATCCGCTCTTGCGGATGCTGACCGGCCTTCTACGCCTGCTCGACGCGGCGACTGCACGCGTACTGTCCGGCCTCTTCTTCTTCCTTGCCCTTGCTGCGCTCGCCCTGCTCTTGATTCGCGGCCAGCGCCTGTTCGGCTGGACTGCTATCGGGCTCAGCGTCCTCTTTCTCTACTGCTTCATCTCCGCCACAAGCTGGGGCGCGGTTACGAACCCGGCGCACGCGGTCGTGGTCCAGCCAGAGCTCACCCTGCGCAGCGGCCCGGGTCCGGAATACAAGGAGATCGCCGTTGTCCACGACGGGCTCGAGGTGATGCTGCGCGAGCGGCGACCCGGGTATGTCCTCATCCAGATTCCGGGCGGTGACGGCGGATGGGTTGAATCCGCCTCGGTCGAACTGGTCTTCGCCCGCTAGCGCGCCCGAATTCTGGACTCCAGTCGACAGCTGAAGCAAGGAGCGGAGCCGTCGGCTCCTGATTCAGGACAGAGCCGAGTGGGCTTTCTTGAGCAGCTCGGGGATTGCGAGCTGCTGCGGGCATTTGGCGACGCACTGCCCGCATTGCTTGCAGGCGGAGGCGCGGTTGGCGGCATCCATCCAAGTCCGATACTCGAGCCGAGCCTGGTCTGAACCTGGGAACATGCACCAGTCATTGTAGAGCGAGAAGTTGCGCGGGATGGCCACGCCCGACGGACAGGGCATGCAGTATCCGCAGGCCGTGCAGGGGATGCCGCGCAGCTTCCGATATGCGCGCTGCACCTGCTTCACCAACGCGAGCTCGTCCTCTGAAAGCAGGCCGATGCCGCTCCGGCTCGCGTAACGGATGTTGTCCTTCACCTGCTCCATCGTGCTCATGCCGGAGAGCACAATTGAGACCTCGGGCTGGTGCCAGAGCCAGCGCAGCGCCCATTCGGCCGACGTGCGTTTGATGGGTGAGGAGTCCCAGAGGGCTTTTATGCTCGGGGCGATGCGACCGGCTAGATCTCCGCCGCGCAGCGGCTCCATGGCGATGACACCAAGTCCTCTCTTCGCGGCGTAGCGCAGGCCGGTCAGACCTGCCTGGTGATGGGTATCAACGACATTGTACTGTATCTGACAGGTGGTCCAATCGTAGGCGTCGACTATCGGCTTGAACGCCGTCGGGCCGTCGTGGAAAGAGAACCCGGCGCGTCGGATGCGGCCCTCGCGCACTGCTTTGTCGATGAAGTCGAGTACGCCAAGCTGCCGCACCCGCTCGAACGACTTGGCGTTGAGCGCGTGAAGGAAGTAGAAGTCCAGGTAGTCGGTGCGCAGCCGGCGCAGTTGCGTGGATAGAAGCCGCCTGAAGTCCGCGGGCCTCTTGGCCAGCCAGACCGGTAGCTTGGTGGTGACCATCACCTTGTCGCGTGGGAGACCGGCCAGCGCCTTGCCAAGCACCGACTCGCTCCATCCCATGTGGTAGCCGTACGCCGAGTCGAAGTAGCTCACGCCGTGTTCGTAGGCGTAGTGCATCATCCGGACAGCTTCAGGGATGTCCACAGCGCAGCGCCGCTTCGAGTTCTTGCGGCCTGACAGCATTGGCAGGCGCATGCAGCCATAACCGAGGGCCGGCACTTTGATGCCGCTTGCACCAAGAGAACGGTACTTCATGGGGAAGGGATTCTACCAACCAGGTCCGGTTCCTTCAAACTTCGCCCGTCGCCCCCGCGCCAGCTTGATCCTCGCCCAGAAGGGACGTGTCTCCAATCGTATGTGAACGTACGGCAGGGCCGTTGGCCGAAGTTGCTTCAGGCTGACCCTCATGCTGCGGTCACTCTCAGCCGCGGTCCACGCGCAAGGCGATACGGCATGGCGATCTGGTTCATTGGCGAGAAGGTCTCCGGACGAGGGAGGCATGCAGAGGTGAGCGGTACCTCGCCGGTTCGGGTTGTGTATCCAACATGGGCTACAAGCTACCAATGGACTCCGGGTCCATTGAGCGAGGTCGCCTCCTCCTGAGTCTCATCCAAGGCTCCGACCGCCGCGCGTTTGTCGCAGCAGCGGAAGGCTGAAGGTGTGTTGCATCCCATAAGGCAGCTATTGACAACGGCCAAGTGTCATCTAGAATTATGGCAGTTCGGCTCGCGTATCGGGTGGTACGCGGGTTAGTGCTTCGCCGGGGGGCTTCATGGGCTTCCCGGTTGGAGCGGATGCTCTTTAGACTTGACATGCGCGCCCGCGGGGCGCAGATTGGGGATGGGTGTGACCAATTCTTTGCGCCGCGGCTTGGCAACTGAGGGCTGAGCCATGGCAACAAATAGATCGACCGACATCGGTTTGGCCGATACTCAGACACGGCCGGGTGAAACGACGACGACCATCTGGAGGCCCCGGCGTATCGGTCCGCGTTTCCGCTGGCTTGATCACGACACAATCAAACTGGTTGACGGCGCGTTGGCAGGCCGGGAATTCGGTCTCACCACCGAGATCCAGCGTACCACGGCAGAGCTCGTCCTGACTGAAGGAAAGGGGCGCGTCGGGGAGATTTCCATCGAGCGCAACCCACCCGGCAAGGGCGTCATCCTCTCTGACATAGGAGTGCGCGAGCAGCTGCGCGGCAACGGACTTGCCGCGATTATGACCTGGTGTGCTTTCCGCGAGATGGTGCTGGCGCAGGAGACTTCGACTTTCCGCATGCGGATGGCGTCGTCCAAGCCCAGCGAGTCAAGCACCGACGTGCAGAACGTCGGCATCGGTGTCATCGCTGCCCGCCTCGGATTCGAGACGGAGATGGACCTCGAGCAGGCTCTCGATCCCCGCAACGTCACCGGCGTGGACATCATCGAGAAGCAGCTCAACACGCCTCCCGGGATTCGGATAATGCTGAGATCGGAACCGCAGGTGCTGATCGCCTTCGCGCTCAACGCTGATACGCTGAAACCGCTGAGCGAAGACAGCATGTACGTTGAGATCAGGAAGGACCGGGCATTGATGCGTGACTGGGCGCTTGCAGGTCGGCTGATCATCAGCAACGCCAATCACTGTCTGCGTCGCGCCAAGGCCGAGCGGTTCGCCGATGTTCTGGCCACCGATGCGGAAGAGGCCCGGTTGTTCCGAGCCCGCGTTCGCGGCTTCTAGCCGGACCGGGCAGGCCCTTCCGTCGCAAGCGGTCTGCCGGTTGCCGGCATACTAGTAGCATCTTGAGGCCATGAGCCTCGCGTCAGCCCAGTCGTTAGCGCGGCTGGGCTGACTTGATGTATACGCAAGGGAGGTAATGTGAGATTGCTCGTCCGCTGGGTGACTGCAGCGCTGGCCCTCTTCCTCGCGGCCTGGATCGTACCGGGAATCGAGGTTGCTGCCAACGCCTGGTGGGTCTATGCGCTGATGGCCGTGATTCTAGGCCTGGTCAATGCGCTCGTCCGGCCGATCCTGAAGCTGCTATCCTGCGGGCTGATCATCCTGACGCTCGGTCTGTTCACGCTGGTCATCAACGCTCTTACCCTGTGGCTTTCGTCGTCCATCGCCGTCCACTGGTTTCACGTCGGCTTCTACGTTCGCGGGTTCTGGGCTGCGTTCCTGGGCGCGCTCATCGTCAGCCTCTCCACAATCATCATGTCGGCGTTGTTCAGGGACAAGGAGAAGTAGCTTATCCGGTTGATGGTTGTCTGACCCGCGGTATTCTCTCTCCAGCATGAAAGGCAGCCGTCCTTGCGTGTGTGTTGTCGGCAGCTTCGTGATGGACCTCATGTTCATGGTTAGGCACCGGCCCGGTCCGGGAGAAACGATGCTGGCCGACGGCTTCGGCATGTTCCTTGGCGGCAAGGGATTCAACCAGGCCGTGGCAGCCAGGCGGCTGGGTGCTGATGTCTGCATTGTTGGGCGGGTTGGCAGCGACCAGTTCGGCGACATGTTTGTGGCCAAGCTGGAGCAGGAAGGGATCTGCTCTGTTGGCGTGACCCGCGACGCTGAGGTAGGAACCGCAATTGCCACGCCGGTTGTGGATGAGCACGGT
The DNA here is from genome assembly GCA_016867815.1 of candidate division WOR-3 bacterium. Taxonomy (NCBI): domain Bacteria; kingdom Pseudomonadati; phylum Caldifarciminota; species Caldifarciminota bacterium. The sequence continues at coordinate 26,949 of VGIR01000014.1, forward strand.
CAGAACAGTATCATCGCCGCGCCGCGGGCGAACATGCGGGTGAGACCGGAGGATGTGCTCGCCGTAGAGGAGCAGATAGCTTCGGCCGACATTCTAATGCTTCAGTTCGAGATACCACTGGCCGTGTCGCGGCGTGCCGCTGAGATCGCGAGCGAGCACAGGACGCTGGTGATGCTGGACCCGGCGCCGGTCGAGCACGGCTTCGAGCGGTTTGCCGCGCCGACAGACTACATCGTACCGAACGAGATAGAAGCTCACATGCTGACCGGCAGGATGACGCCGGAGGAAGCCGCAGCAGTCCTGCTGCCGGAGACCCGGCGGGGCGTGGTCATATCTCTCGGCGAGCAGGGCGCGATGGCGGTTGACCGCGCCGCGCTGGACCGGTTCCCGGCGCACAAGGTGCAAGTGGTCGATACTACCGGTGCGGGCGATGCTTTCCGGGCCGGTCTGTCCGTACGGATCGCCGAGGGCGCAAGCCTTGAAGAATCCGTTCGGTTCGCCAACGCCTGCGGCGCACTTGCCTGCACGGTCATGGGCGCCGAACCATCCATGCCAAGGCGGAGCGCAGTTGAGCTTCTTCTGGCCCAAGAGTGAGAGGAGTGCGAAATGGGACTATTCCTGGATAGTGCGCGGATTGAGGAAGTGCAGAAGGCTGTGGAGCTTGGGTTTCTAGCCGGTGTGACGACGAACCCGACCATCATCGCGAAGGCGAATGGGCAGCCGAAGGACATCATCCGTGAGATATGTGCGATTTCTCCCGGGCCCGTGTTCTACCAGATCACCACGAAGACGCCCGCCGAACGGGAACGCGAGGGACGCGAGTTCTATCTGGTCAATCCGGAGAAGGTGGTTCTCAAGATACCCGCGACGACCGAGAACATGACCCTCATGGCGAGACTCTCAATGGAGATTCCGTGCGCCGCGACTGCTGTCTATAGTGGTCACCAGACAATCGTGGCCTGCGATGCGGGTGCTCGTTATGTGATTCCGTACGTGAACCGCGCGACGCGGCTGCTCGGCGACGGATGCCGGCTGGTAGCTGAGATGGCGTCCGTCGTGAAGGCATCCGGCAGGGTTGTCGAGATACTGGCCGCCAGTATAAAGTCGGCCGAGGAGGCCACGCAGGCAGTACTTGCGGGCGCGAACCACCTGACACTGCCACTGGATATCCTGCTGAGTCTGGGCAATCACCCGCTCTCGGAAGCGGCTATCGAGGAATTCGGTCGGTCGGCGAAGACGGGCTGCTAGATTCGGCGTCGCCGGCCGCGGCCGTATCCGCGCTGCGGTGAAGCGCGGCCAGTTGAGGGTGCTTGTAGGGCGACCTCTCCGACAGCTTTCGCGTGGCCTTGAAGAAGATGACCCAGAAGAGCACCGCCATGGTAATCAGGCTCAGGGCCATAAGCGGTGCCTTGTCCAGCGAGAAGACGATGAAGTCGTATAGCCCGTGGGCCGCGACTGCCAGGCCGAAGCCAAGCGCAGACAGCCAGTTGCCCATTCGGTCGTTACGGGCGAACTTGGCTTCCCCGAGGAAATAGCCCATAAGCACGCCATCGAACGCGTGGCTGGGCATGGCCAGCAGCGCGCGCATCACGCCGGTTCCGGCGCCCTTTGAGAAGACGTAGAGAAGGTTCTCCACCGTCGCGAAACCCAGTGCGGCCATCACCGAGTACATGATTCCGTCATAGGGCTCGTCGAATTCCGGTCGATGGTAGGCGTAGAACCGGACGACGAGGAACTTCGCGCCCTCCTCGACCAGGCCGACAATCAACATCGCGCCAAGAAAAGCCTGCAGCAGGCTGGGCGTGCTGGAGCGCCAGCCGGTCAGCTTCTGGAGCGCCAGCGAGGTGACCACGGCGGGTAGAAGCGAGGCGGCGCCGAGCCCGAAAGTCACAAGCATGACACCGATGGGTTCTTTTCGGTACTTGTCGCGCAGGTAGAAGAAGAGGAACAGCGCGAAGGCCGGTGCGACGGCGATGACGAGGAGACCGATCACAGGCCAGAGCCCGAGGTTCGAAGCTCACATGACGGATCGCCCGCGCGAACGTGGTAGACTGGCGGTCGGGAGTCGGGAATGGCTAGACGATGGGTTCGAACAGGTACTCGGACCGACCAGCCGGGGGGCGCTCGCGTAGTAGCGTCATCTGGAACGATATCGGCCCGGCTTGGGCAAGTTCAAACCGGAGACGGCCGTTGCGCAACTGGTACTCGCCTTCGTCGAGAAGATAGGGCTTCGTTCTGGGCGGAACTGCCTCGGCCGATGGGTGAACGCGACCGGGGCGAACGAAAGCAGCATAGAGCCGCGATCGCGGCACAGGCCCGTCTTCCCGAACGATTATCGGCCACCGGTTCTCGAGAAAGAGCGGGGCGCTGTTGAAGCTGAGGGCGATGCAGTCCTGGCTGCGGCCGAGCAGGACGCGGCCGAGTTGCGGCCGGGAACGGGAATAGGCCTGGACAGTTGCACTGCCGTGAAGCGGAGCAAGCTCATGGAGTCGAACCGCACGCGGGGTCTGACTCCGTGCGGAGCGCCGGGCGGGAAAGAGGTGGCGCAGCCCTTCCAGGATCTCATCGAGGTCCAGGTGCTTGGTGATCAGGTTGGCCAGGGCGGCCCGGCTGCGGGGCAGGGCTATCTCGAGCCGGCTGCGCTTGACCATGCGCGCTAGCTCCGTGTGGGTGAAGTTATCGAGCAGGCCGCGAGCCGGTTCCAGTCTGATGCCCTTCATGGACTGAGTATACGAGGTCGGGAGCACCGGTCAAGCCACGCGGGTTGCCGGCGCCACAGAGTATCCTGTGGATGGCACGCAGGGTTCAGCCGAGTCGGACCCCCTGCTGTGTTGGTCCGTGCCGAGGGGAGTTCGATGAGGCCGACATTGCCGGCCGGTATCGCCGCCGTGCTGCCTAGTTCAGGGTAGTCCCGGCAGAGCTGTGTGCTGTCGAGCTTCGCTGGATCGACCGGGATGCGCTAATGACCAGCGCCCCGGCCGCGAAGGCCGGGGCGCTTCCAAAGGAGGTCGATGGTTCCTCGTATATGCCGCGCAAATGCCATGTTGTCGAACCGGTCGGGATCCATCTGTCGGCCAGTTCAAGTCTTCTGGCTGCTGGCAGGGTGTCCTCCATTGCTGGCGAAACACACTGCCAAATCAGGATAGAACCCCCATCTGGTTTTGTCAAGCAAGGCAGGCGCTGACTTTACTCTTTGAATGTGAAGGACTTGCGCTACTGAGCAAGCGCAGGCGCAGAACCGCCTACCCCGGCTCCCGGCCTAGGTAATTGAAAGAATGTGGTTTAGCAGCTCAGACCCCCTTTCGCCCCTGTCTCCTGCCGTGCCGGAACCACGAGCGCATGGTGCACAACGCCATAATACATTGAAAATATGATATTTAGAACGTCCCTAGGTTCCTTCCTCCCTCTCCAGAGCCGATGCAGGGCGAGTCTTTTCCGAGGCGGAAGTCCCCATTCTCCCGGTCTTTGAACCGCGGATCTTGCAGGACACTGCTACTGTCCTCTGCGACCCGATCAAAGTTGACCTCGTTACCGAAGAGGCAGTTCCGTCGTACTACGAGTTCGCCTTCGGGCTGGTCCGTCACGATGCCGCGCTTGTTGAACGCGATGATGCAGTCGGCAATCACCGTGCTTGAGTCGTCCCGGGCAGCATGGATTCCAACTTCGCCGTTGTCGACAACCGTGCAGTGCGTGATCCTCGCGTAGGCATATCCGGCAAATGAGCTCAGGTAGATGCCCCGGTCACCATTTCCGACGATGAGACAGTGGTCGATGAACTGCCGTCCGTCTCGGACCCATATCCCGTGGGAATCCGCACCACGTATCGTCAGTCTGGAAACCCGGTTGCTGTCGGTGCGGAGTTCGATCCCGGCGTACCCGTCCACGGCATCAACGATGGTTGTCAGCGGGTCTGCTCCGAGCAGCGTGATGCTTCGCCGTCCCGGGAACTTCACGACTTCACGATACTCCCCCGGCATCACGAATACGGTGTCGCCGTCCTGGGCCGAGTCGAGGGCCGAGGAAATCGTCAGGAAGCCGGTGCCGCCGTCCTGGGCGACGACCAGCCGTCCGACCGGCGCGACCTTCACCTGCGGCGGGATCACGGGGCGTGACGCGCACCCGACAACTGCCAGAGAAGCGAGCAGGCAATGGAAGAAGTCTCTCATCCGCAAGTCATTATGCGAGAATGGTCTCGGCTGTCAATGCGGAAGGGCCCGGCTGCGCCGAAGGCGGCGGCTGTGCAGCCCGGCCTTGTTCCTCGTCGCAGGCCGCAAGGACGCAACCGGCAGCCGATGAGCCGCATACATGACCGGTGTGATTCCATTTGCCAACCCGGTCGCTCGTGGATTCCGCTATTGCCAAAACTGCATGAAATCGCTAGAATTGGGTCGTGAAGGCGGCCCAGTATTGCGTCGTTGCCTTCCCGAAACTGGACAGCGAGGCGCAGATCCAGGACCTGAGAGAGCAGTTTCCGGCCTGGTACTACCGCGTCAGGCCGTATGTCTCTCTTGTCCTGCCATTTACACCCATCACCCTGGAAGAGATGCAGAACGTTTCCGAGCATGTCGGCCGGGTTCGACGCAACCTCCATCCGCTCGCTATCTCTTTTACCCACTGCATTGAGCGAGGCGAGTCACTGTTCTTCGTAGTCGAAGACGGTCGCGACGAACTCGTCCAGCTTCACCGGGACATGATTGGTTCCGAGCCGCTGTCCCTGCTTGCTGACGCGCCGGTCTACGAGCCGCAAGTATGGCTCGGTCGCGTGACCGATGCAAGGCAGCGTGCCTATGCCCTGGCCGAAGCCAACCGCCTCGGCCGCTCCCTCGGGGTAGTGGATGCGGTCACCCTGCTCAGAATCGAGTCGGATGAAGAGCACAGGCTCGTCGCCACGTATCCTTTCGGCGTCGGTCGTGTCGACTACTACGACCGGTTCGCGACCTGACCGAGCGGTCCGGTCCGGCTTGTCGGCCTGAAGACGGAGTTCCGAAACGGCAGCCGGTCAGCTGCAAACGGACCGGCCTCGTGCCATGCCGGAGAGGGACGCTCTACGTTCTTTATCCTGAAGCCGCGCCGGGGCATCTACCGCCGCACGTGGACGATGATGCTGGCTGATGTCCCGTTGGGTTCCTTGTCGTAGGCGAAGGCGAGGAGTTCGTAGACCCGCGAGGTATCGGAAAGGCACTCGACAGCGACCTTGTAGGTATCTGTCTCAGTCGTCCTGACCATACCCAGCATTTCCGGGCCCGCGAAGAAGACGACAAAGTCCACCCCCCGGTCATCCGTAGCGACGGCGGTCAGCGTGTATACGCCCGGATCCACAGTATCGCCATCGCGGGGGTAGACCCAGCCTATCTGCGGCGGTACCGTGTCCGGCGCTGCGTTGGTGTCGCACGACGCCGGAAGGATGGCGAGCGACGCCAGCGCCGCAGCCAGCAAGTACCTCACGGAGCTACCATTGCCACATCGATGTAGGGACTATACTCCCTGCCGTAGAGCACGCCCGGCACATCCTCGTGTACGTTGATGGCCGCATCGTAGTCGCTCGCGTCTCCGGCTGCGACCAGAGAAGTAATGACCAACCGGGCGACCACCACGCCCCGTTTCACGTCGAACGTATCCACGATTCCATGGGCAGCGTATACCGCGCGGCTGTAGCGTACTTCTATCTGATGACCATCGATCTCGACCGGAGAAAGCGAAATGTTGTATACCATGATGCGTGTGCTCGGTCCGCGAAGGCGGCAGCTCAGGCCGGCGAACAGGAGCAGCCAGGCCGCCGCGCCGAACACGAGAAGCCTCACTCGTGCTACCTGCTTGTCCCGGCCCGGCCCGTGTTCCGCAGGTCGCGGTGGAACTTGGGCCAGGGCGAGTTGGCAAGCGGACTCCGGCCCTTGAGCGCGTAGAGGTAGCCGTCGCTACTGGTGAAGTAGACCCTTCCATCCGAGCCGATAGTCGGCGACGACCTGATGGCGCCGTCAGTCTCGAACTGCCACCTGGCCGAACCATCGGGTTTCAAGGCGTAGACGCTGTAGTCGGCCGAACCGAAATAGATCGTCCCGTCAGACGCGATGGCTGGAGACGCACTGACGCTGCCGCCGGTCGGATAGCGCCACTTGCTCGAACCATCCGGGTTCAGGGCATAGAGGCAGCTGTCGTCCGAGCCGAAGTAGATAGTGCCGTCCGCTGCGACTACTGCCGAGCCCTGGATGGCTCCGCCCGTCGGGAACCGCCACTTAAGGGTGCCGCTTGGTTCCAGGGCGTAGAGATAGCCGTCGTCCGAGCCGCAATAGACGGTTCCATCAGCTCCGAACGAGGGGGAGGAACGGACCGTGCTTCCGGTCTTGTGGCCCCATTTGACCTGGCCATTCGGTTTCACCGCATAGATATTGTCGTCATCCGACCCGACGTAGATTGTGCTGTCAGCGGCAACGGCTGGAGAGGAACGGGCAGCCTTGTTGGCGAGGGTTCTCCAGCCCAGATCTCCGGCTGAGCTGAGGGAGTAGAACCAGTGGTCCAGCGAACTGAAATAGACGGTGCCGTCGGCGCCGATAGCCGGGGAAGCATGAATGGAGCCGCCGGTTGAGTAGCTCCACCTGGACGTGCCGTCGGGGTTGATGGCGTAGAGGACGTCGTCGTAGGAGCCGATGTAGATGGTGCCGTCGGGCGCGATGGCCGGGGAGGACCGGATGAAACTGCCGGTCGGGTAGCGCCACCGCAGGGCACCGCTGGTGTCGACCGAGTACAGGGCACTGTCTATCGAGCCGACGTAGATGTTGCCGTCCGGACCGAACGCCGGAGACGAATAGAACGAGCCTCCCTCTACGGCCGTCAGCTTGTAGCGCCACAAACCCATGGTGTCCGGCGGCCAGATCCTGATGAAGTGAGGCTCAGACCACGAGGACGTTGCGTTGCCCGTGTCCTTGGCCTGCGCCGTTACCGCGTAGGTGTCAGGGACGGGCCAGAAGTGATTCATCGACACCGACTCGCCCGGGGCGACGAACGAGCTCCAGTCGGAAGTGTCGCCATCGCCCCACGCGAAGCGGATCGCCACGTTCATGCTCTCGGGGTGGAAGGCAACGGTAGAGAAAGCGTACTCGATACCCTGGTCACCCTTGGCCGGTCCATCCGGCTTTGTCGGCACGCCAGGGGCCGGCCGGTCCACCATAACCTGAACCGAAAGTGCGGCGGACCAGTCGGAGGTCCTCAGTCCCTGGTCCCTGGCCTGGGCGCGGACTCCAAAGGTTCCCGGAACGGACCAGGCGTGAGTGAACGCGACCGACTCCCCGTCTGCCACGAGGTCCGACCAGGTTGAGAGGGTCGAATCGCCCCAGTCAAAGCGCAGGGCCACGCTGTCGCCATCGGGGTCAGTCGCGATTGTCGTGAAGGTGTAGGTCGTGTCCGTGAAACAGGAGTCTCGGCCGACCGGTACGGTCGGAATGTCTGCCGGATGGTTCTTGCCGCACGAAAACATCGCAACCAGGACCAGAACAGCAGACGGAACAAGGAAAGAGCTGGCGCTACTTCGGTTCAATTCTACCTCCCGTGACGCTCCGGTGGCGTCGATTGCGCTGTCGTAGCCGTCTGTAGTCTAAGATTGGATTTCAGCTCTGTCAATGCTGCGGTCCGGCCCGGAGACATGGACAAGCTGCTTCAGGCGACACGGATGTTGATGGCCCTGGGCAGGGCGGTCAGGCGGAAGCGGCTGAAAGGCTGTGGTTCGAGCAGGTCTCCGTCGAGTTGAACCGGGACCGGCTGGCGGAACTCGAGTTCCAGTTCCGGCGTGCGAAGCATCGTCACTTCCTTCAGCGTGACGTGAGTGCCGGCGACGAACCGGGGAAGCTTCCGCATGATCGACAACCGTCCCATGCCGTCACCGATGCAGACCTCGATCAGTCCGTCGTCGGGCAGCGCTTCCGGGGCCACCTTCATGCCGCCTCCGTAGAATCTGCCGTTGGCGGCGGCGATGAGAAGCACCGACTGCTCGCGGGCGAAGTCCTGCGCCTTGATGCGGGCCACCGGACACTCGTAGCTTCGTATGGCGTCGAGCACGGCGAACAGGTAGAGGGGAAGCCCGCGCAGGAATTTGTACCGGCGCGCCGCTCCCGCAACTGACGCATCGAAGCCGAAGCCGGCGGCGTTGATGAAGCAGAGTTGTCGCATCCCGGCTTCGCCCATCATCTCGACCCGCATCATGTCGACCGGGCGCGCCTTCCCTTCCTTCGCGATTCGGCAGGCCGAGACTACGTCGGCGGGAATCCCCAAGGTCTTGAGGAAGTCATTGCCGGACCCGACCGGGACGACGGCCAAGACAGGAAGGGGGCGAGGATTCAAGGAATCGAGGGGTCCAGTGGCGGACACCAGACCGGAGGCGACTTCGCGCACGGTCCCGTCGCCGCCGACAGCGATGACGAGCTCCGCGTCGCTCGCCTCTCTTGCCAGCTCGATTGCGTGACCGGGTTCGGCGGTCGTCAGGAATGCGATCTCAGGAAAGAGGCGTTTCAGTTCCTCGGCCGCGCGGGCACGCAGCTTCTCGCCCGGTGCACGGCCCGCGGCCGGGTTGACGATGGCAACGATGCGCGCCACGTGTCAATCCTGCCAGCAGGCCTCGATAAGTCAAGAAGAGCACGGCCGAGGACGGCGAATCCGAAGTCCGAATTGGGCATTTCCTATTCGAGCTTCAATCGTCATTCGGAATTCGAGCTTCGTCATTCCTCCAGAACGCCTTGACGTTCTGGAGGACTGGCCTATCATAGACGCAGGCGAAGCGCCATGTTTGAGACAAGCCTCGGCAGAATCAAGGAACTGGCCGAACAGAAGAAGCGCGAGAACTCGGATTTCCGCGACCACCTGAAGTCCTGCGATATCGAGGAAGAAGAGATAGATGCCATCGTTCATCGCCTCGATGCCTACGTATCGTCCAAGATAGACTGCCGGCAGTGCGCGAACTGCTGCCGCGAGCTTCAGGCGGCGCTGGGCCGCGAGGACGTAGCCAGGCTCGCCAAGGCTGAGGGCATCACCCGCGAGCAGTTCGAGCACAAGTACCTCGACAAGACCGACGAGCCGGACCGGCTTCTCATCAGGCAGAAGCCCTGCCCGTTCCTTGCCGGCAAGCTCTGCCGGTACTACCAGCTCCGGCCCGAGTCCTGTGCGGAGTTCCCTTTCCTGCACAAGCCGGACTTCACCACCCGCTCCATGATGGCGCTCTGGAACCTGCCGTACTGCCCGATCGTCTACAACGTCTACGAACTCCTCAAGTCCGAGATCGCGGAACTAGAGATGCTCCGGCGCGACGCGAAGGAGGAAGACCTTGAGTGAGGTGATGCGTGCCCTGTTCGTCCTGTTTGTCCTGACTGCCGGTTCGGCAAGCGCCGGCTGGGATCCCACCGTCCGCCTGACCACGAGCGACAGCGCGACTCACAACTCGATGACTCCTGCCCGGAGCATCGCGGCCGGCCCGCCCGGCTGCATTCACGTCGTCTTCTACGACCATCGTACTGACAAAGACCAGATATACTACAAGCGTTCCGAAGATTCCGGCGCGACTTGGTCTGCCGACACAATGCTATCGAACGGCGTCGGGTTCAAGGCTGAGCCCGCGGTTGCGGCCTCAGGCGGATGTGTCCATGCCGTCTGGGAGGACCGGGACAGTGGTGTCTACAACGCAGGGGTCAGCTACCGGCGCTCGACCGACGCGGGCCTGACCTGGCTGGCGGAGACGCTGCTCGCCTCGGAGGCGTACAACTGCCGGAACCCGTCGGTCTCGGCGCAGGATTCCTTTGTCCATGTCGCCTGGGCCGACGACAGCGCCGGCCGCGAGCTCTACTATCGGCGCTCGACCGACTACGGCGCTACCTGGAGCGACAAAGTCAGGCTTACCAACGACATCCAGGAGTCGTGGCACCCTTCGCTCGCGCTGCACGACAGCTTCGTGCACCTGGCGTGGCGCGACTGGCGCGACCACTCGTTTGAGGTCTACTACAAGCGCTCAGCTGACTACGGGGTGACGTGGGGCAGTGATGAGAGGCTGTCCGGCGACCTGGCGAACGGCTCGTACAACCCCTGCATCGCCGCCGATTCCGGCCTCGTCCACGTGGTCTGGTCGGATACGCGGCACATGCCGTTCGAGATCTACTGCAGGAGTTCGACCGACGAGGGAGCGACGTGGGACGACGAAATCCGTCTGTCCGATGACACGACCGGCTCTTACAACACGACGGTCACGGCCCGCGGCGCGACCGTGCACCTGATGTGGGAGGCGCTGTATGGCACGTCGTTCATCATGTACAAGTCCTCGACGGACGGCGGAAAGACGTGGTCAGCCGACACCGCGCTAACGGTGACGCCGGACTACTGGTCAGTCTCGCCCTGCGCGGCAATGGACGGAAGCGACGTGCATCTTGTCTGGACCGACTTCCGCGACTCCGAATACGGCGAGATCTACTACAAGCGGAAGCCCGCCGGTGGCGCAGGAATCGATGAAGGCCGCAAGCCGCAGGCCTCAAGCCGCAAGCTGGGGGCAACGATTCTGCTCGGAGCGTCTAGCGTAGAGCGTCTTGCGTCAAGCGTCGTCTTCGACGCGATGGGCAGGCGGGTGCTGAACCCGCGGTCAGGGGTCTACTTCGTACGTTCCGCTTCCGGCGTGATGCGTAGTGCGTCAGGCATAGAGCGTATGTCCAAGGTCGTTGTGACGAGGTAGGGAGGAAACGTGAGATTGGTGATTGTGTTCGCAGGTCTTGTTGCGGCCGCGTTCGCCCAGTGGTCCGAACCGGTGACGCTGGCCACCGGCTTGCAGCCATACGGGGCCGGGCCGGAGCTGGTGTCGCATGTCGGCGACAGTATCTGGGTCTTCTGGATGGGACAGGTCACGCCGGCTGCGCTGTATGGTCGTTGCTTTGAGGCGGATTCGTGGCGCCAGGTGGAGACGCTCGCGCAGAGCACGAACGGTCTCTACTGGCCGGCCGGTGTTGTCGACGACTCCGGCCGCATGCTCGTCGCGTTCTACGACGGCAGCTACCCGGTGCAGCACCTTCAGGAGCAGGATACGTGGGGCATCTACACGGCGACATTGGCTGGCGGCGGCTGGTCTGTGCCCAGTCTTGCCGTAGGTACTATGACGGGCGGGTTCCCGACCTACGTACGGCTGGGCAAGGCTCAGGATGGCTCGGTTGGTCTACTCTGGGACGAGAGCGCTGGCGGCATGAGCGCGACCGAGTCGGTGATGGTCAGCCGCATGAGGAATGGCGGGTGGACGCCGCGTTGCTGCATAGCCCCCGGCCAATACCCGGACGTCTACTGCCACTGCGGCTCGTTGGCTCCGGGCGACAGCACCGATTTACTCGTCGCCTTCTCGCGCCGGACAACCGGTGTATCAGAGGTCGAGGTCTGGGGCCTGAATGACACCCTGACCGGAACGCCGGCGGAGTTTGCTGGCGCACTACCGAAGATTGCGCGCGGGCCGGCGACAAGATTCCTTGTCATCACACGCGGGGACACGTTGCTCGGCGCAGAGAATCACGGCGCGGGCTGGAGCCAACCGGTCGTGATTGCCACTGGAATTGGCTTCGGAGGAGCATCATTGTGCGCTGACCCGCTCGGCTGGGGCTGGGTATGCTGGCCGAACAACGCCCAGCAGTCGGTGCTGGCAAGCTACAATCGTGGAGCCGGCTGGTCTCGTCCGGAGACGGTGGCAACATCCGGCGCTCTTGGTTCTCCGCGGATCACATCGGACGGGCTCGGCAATCTGCACTGCGTCTGGTTCGACCACACCGGCGGCGGCTCGGGCGAACTGCAGCACGCACGGCGGCTCGGCAGACCAGGCGTCGAGGAGACGCCGAGCGCCGAAGTCCGAACGACGAAGGTGACGACCATCATCCGAGGCGTGCTGTTCCTGCCGGAAGCCCCAAGCCACAAGCCCCAAGCCGCAAGCTTGCTGGACATCGGAGGTCGAAGGGTCATGGATCTCGCTCCGGGCGCGAATGATGTGCACAGCCTTGCACCCGGCGTCTACTTTCTGCGTTCGTCCGACGGCGGCCAGTACCGCCGACTGGTCTTGATCCGCTAGCCTGACTCGACGAGTTGCAGTTGCCGGATTCTCGGGCCTACGGGCCGGGCTCGGCGTGTTCTGACAGGGACTCGGGATGGACTACGCCATCGCGCCCTACGGCAAGCTGGGCATGACCCACCGTATCTCGCTATCCTCCGCGGCCCGTCCGCTTCGGACGAAGTGTCCGAGGAGTAGCGCCGCCGGCGCTTGACACTCTGGTCTATTCGAGTCAAACTACACTGTGCCGGACAGCAAGCCTTGTCCGCAGACAGGAGCAAGAGTGAAGATTGAAGTAGAAAGAGAAACCGACGGACGGTGGCTCGCGGAGGTCGTCGACCTGCCGGGCGTCATGGCTTACGGCGCCACCCGGGCTGAGGCGGTCGCCGGCGTTCAGGCGCTGGCGCTGCGAGTCATGGCTGACCGGATAGAGCACGGCGAGGAAATCCCGGCTCTCCGGGAAGTCTTCGCTGTTCCCGCATGAACAACTGGCCCTCCACCAGGGCCAGCCGAGTACTGGCCGCACTGCTGCGAACCGGGTGGGTCATCAAGCGACAGGCGGGGACTTCCCATCGCGTACTCAGCCGACCGGGGTGGCCAGACTTCGTGTTCGCGTTCCATGACCACGTTGAGATCGGACCACGCATGCTTGCTCGTATCGCCAAGCGCACCGGGCTCGCGCCTGACGACCTGTAGGTCACACGCGGAAGCGCCGGCGACGCCCTAGTCAATCGGCAATCGACATCCGCTTTCGGCTCACGGCCTGCCGCTCCGAATAGCTTCGTCCGCACCTGTCTGAAAGCCGTAAGCTGTCAGCCGTCCCGCTCCGATCCGCCAATCGTCAATCTGCAATCTACAATGTCGTGGGCTGTCGGCCCGCCTCATTGACAGGTTTCTGATTCATGAGAATAGAGGAGATGTCCCACTTTTGCCCCCTAGCTTGCTTGACTCGGGAAGAGTCAGGACTAAGCTGACCAAGGTCTTATTATGAGCGGCGAGACTACTTCACCAGACAAGCTGCAGCGACTGCGCGAGCGCGTGAAGTCGGCTTCGACTCCGGCTGAGCGGGTCGAGGCGACTCTGTCGCTGGCCGAGGAAATCTGGCTCAAGGACCCGGTTGTGGCTCGGCCGCTGCTGGAACAGGTTGTGGCTGATGCCGAAGCCGCAGGTCGAATCAGTGACAAAGGTAGGTCCGCGTACATGCTCGGCGAACTTGCGCGGCGCGCGGGCGATCTCGATGCCGCGTCGCGCCATGCCGAGACGGTGTTCACGGTGGCGGATGCAACCGGCGACCGTCGAATTCGCGCATCCGGACTCAATCTTGTCGGGAGCATGCACGGGCAGCGGGGCGAGCATCAGTCCGCGGTTGAGTGCTTCGAGGAGTACCTGGAAGTCTCCCGGCAAATCGGGTTCGGGAAGGGCGAGCGGTCGGCGCTGAACCAACTCGCGTGTGCTCATGCGCTACGGGGCGATCTAGGCAAGGCTCTGGTGCGCTACCAACAATGTCTGGAAGTCAACACCAAAGCTGGGGACTCGCACGGCCGGGCAACGAGTCTGTACAACATCGGCTGGACCCTCGCCGCGATGGGCCGTTGGCCCGAGGCGACCGAGAACTTCTACCGGGCGATGGCGCTGTGCGAAGAGCACGGGTTCTCTGACCCGCTTGCTGCCACCCGGATATCTCTCGGCGAACTTTCGATGAAGCGGTCCGAGTACGACGACGCAGCCTTCATGTTCCGCTCAGTGATCGAAGCAGAGCGGCAACACCGGCGAGCCGGAGACGTGTACCGCGAAGCTCTCACCAATCTGGGCTGGACTCACTTCCGTAAAGGTGACCTTGCTCGGGCAGAGGACGTCCTGAGCGTAGCCGCTCGGTTGTGCGAAGCGGCGAGGGACCGCCGCGTGCTCGCGGCTGTCTGTTGCCGCCGGGCCGAACTCGCGTTGGCTCGGGGCTGGCTCGATGCGGCCGGTGATCAACTGGTTCAAGCTGAGCGTCACGCGGCCGATCTGAATCTGCCAACGCAACAGGGCGAGACACTCCGCGTTCAGGCGCTTCTTACCTCGGCCCGTGGCGACCCGGCCCAAGCCATTGACTTCTTCAGTCGGTCCGAAGCCGTGCTGGGGCCGCTCGGGGATACGTTCGAGCTCGCCCTCGCACGGCTGCAGCATGGCCGGGAACTCATCGAAGTGAGTCGGTCGGAAGAGGCCCGACCCCTGCTTCAGGCCGCGGCTCAGACGTTCCGCCGACTCGCCGTTGTAGCCGAGGCAGAAGAGGCAACCATGCTGCTCTACCGGCTTGAGTTGAGCATCGACCGCAATGCCGCTCTGCTTGAGGGGTTGCTTAGCACCACCGCGCTCGGCCACGCGCCCGAGCAGTTCGTCGAGCAGGTCCTCGCGATGCTCTGCGACAGTCTGCAGTTCAAACAGGGCGCGGTACTGTTTGGCGGAAGGCCGGTTGCTCTGCGGGGCAATCCCGACTTGTCTATGTTGACCGGCCGAGAGGCCCCCTCGCAGACCGACTTGACTCTGCTCTTCCCGGTCAGACAAGAAGGCCACGACGTTGGTCTTGTCTGGCTCCAGCGGGGAAAGCCGCTTGCGACGCGCGTTGGGTCCGACGTGCTGGAGGTCGTGACTCGCACGCTGGCGCCCGCGCTTGCGGGGCTGGGAGAGATCCGGGCAATCGAAGCCGATAGCGAACCGCAGATTCCAGGGCTGCGGTTCCGAGGCGTGGTGGGACGCAACCGCGAAGTGCGCGACCTGCTCGGCATCGTGGCGCGTTTGGCCGACGCACCGGTTCCGGTGCTGATACGCGGCGAGAGCGGCTCGGGCAAGGAACTCATCGCCCGAGCCCTGCACGAGTCGAGCACGCGAGCAGATAGCCCGTTTGTCACGGTCAACTGCGCAGCAGTTCCGGAAGCCCTGCTCGAGGCCGAGTTCTTCGGCGTCGAGCAGGGCGCGGCGACTGGAGTCGCGGCGCGGCCCGGCAAGTTCGAACTGGCTGAAAGCGGCACCATCTTCCTCGATGAGATTGGCGACATGAGCCCGGCCCTGCAGGCAAAGCTGTTGCGGGTTATCGATGAGAAGACGGTCACGCGCGTCGGCGGCACAAGGAAGACGCCGATAGAGGCCAGAGTCGTTGCGGCGACGAACATGGACCTTGACCTGCGCGAGCGCGAGGGGTTGTTCCGACGCGACCTGCTCTATCGCCTCAATACGGTTCAGCTTGTCCTGCCGCCGCTGCGTCGTCGGCAAGAGGACATTCCCGTTCTGACCAGGTACTTCATCGCCCGCGCAGCTCAGGAATACGACCGACGGATCCACGGCGCAAGCGACGATGTCCTGTCTTTGTTTGCCCGTTTCGACTGGCCCGGCAACATCAGGCAACTCCAGCACGTTGTCGAACGGGCAGTGTTACTTGCCGATGGTGACATGCTCCAGGTCGCGGACCTTCCGCTTGACCTGAGGCAGCGTGACGCCGTTCCAGACGCGCAGTCGCGAGAGAGCTTGCGCAGCCGCGTGCGTGCCAAGTCGGATGAAGCAGAAAGGGTCCTGCTTGTCGAAGCCTTGAGGCAGGCAAAGGGGAACACCTTGGAGGCCATCAAGCTCACGGGCTTCAGCCGCAGGCACTTCTTTCGTCTGCTCCGCAAACACAACCTGAACCGCAACAGCGACTGACGTCAGCGGCGGGTAGTCCTGACTCGCTAGTAGACTAGGCAAGACAGTCCTTCGATCTTGAGGAGTGCCAAGAGACGGCACTAAATGGGCATTCATGGCACTCCCGTCGCAGTCCATTGAAGGCAAATCACTTGCCTGCATCTCGGGTCGTCCTACGTTGGGCGCATAATGGCACCCGTGCCTTCCTCTCTCTAAGTCCAGGACAAAGCAACTAGCTAGTCAGCCGTAGCTTACGCTGCGTGCCCCTAGCCGGCATGTTTCGTGTCTAGGTGTCAGCGTGATGTCGATACAAACCAGAGATTTCGGCGATGTGGCCGCGAGGGCGCGAGAACTCGGTTGCCAAGTTCCGGTCGGAATCGCTCTGCTTCCCGGTAACTTCGCCACGGCGGCCCACGCCCGTGGATTCTGCTATCACGCGGCCGTGCCGCTTATGCGTTCGGCTTGGCAGAACGTCGGTCTGGAAGACGAAGGCCCCGGCGCGCGGGACACGTCCGGCGAAAACGGGGACTGTACCGCAGCACATCCGATGGGCTGCTCCGAGGGACTGTCCCCTTTTTCGCGGCCCCAGGCCGAGCGGCCGGATCACGTCACAAGCGAGAGCACCAAAGCCGAGTCACGTATGAGTGATTCGGGGTTGGCGACCAGCTCCGGAATCCGGACCCCAATCCCTAGCCCCCAACCCCCAGCCCCTTTTCCCTGCGATGTCCCCCTCGTCGTCTTCTTCGGCGCCAGTCTGCTCGGCGACCAGCCATGGCGCGTAACAGTCGCGCTCGGGTTGGTTTCGTCGGTGTTCGCGTCTCAGGCTCGCCGCACAGGCGAGAGGGCTGTTAGACTTGACGTCGTGGTCGAGCGGTAGCGTGGCCGCGGCTGCGCCTGCATCGAGTACAGGGGCGATGCGTTCGGGGTCGTCCCGCTGGTCAGAGATGTACGGCGAGTCTGGACCGGCTGTGAGCCGAGTGTCCCGAGATCACGCGTGCATAGCGATCAGATTGAGGTATTCTGTCTAGGAGGTCGAAATGAAGTGTAGCCTGCTGGTCCTGCTCTCTGTCGACACGTTACCCGCCGGGTTCGGACTGCGGGGAGTCGGTTTCACGCGCCCCTCCGATCTTGTGGGACCAAAGATGAGGAGGAACGAATGAGCGCCACTCTGCTTCTTCTGCTTTCTGTCATCACGTCACGTGGCTTCGGGCCGAACGTGCGCATAGACCACCAGTTCCTGCCAAATCACGGTTGCCACTGGTGCGAGATTACCATTGGCCCGGGCGCGCCTTCGAGTCAACCGCTATACGTCGTGTTCGAGGATGACTCGACGAGGGGCCCCACGATTATTCGCACTGACATCATGTTCCAGAAATCCACCGATGCCGGCAGGACTTGGCTGCCCACCGATGTGTTGATACGACGCGGTGCCCCCTGCGGAGAGAGCCCAGACATCACGACCGACTCGGACGGCAACGTCTATATCGTGTATGAAAACGTGTATCGCGACACTGCCGGCGCGTACGACCATCAGGTTCTGTGCACGCGCTCGAGTGACGGCGGCGCCACATGGTCTTCGCCGGCCAGGATTGACGATGATTCTGTCAGATATGTCGGCATGACTAGCATTGCCGCGGATTCGGCCGGCGACCTCTTCTGCGCCTGGACCGACTGGCGGACGGGGTATAGCCACATCTGGTCGTCGGTTTCAACCGATCGGGGAGTGACGTGGAGCCGGAACGTACGGGTGGATGATGACACGACCGACTATGACTGTGCCCACGCAGAGGTCTTTGTCCAACCGGGAACGAACCACTACCTCGTGGCTGCGCAAGTCCCGCGCGAGTTCGAGGAGGTTCCATACGTCAGAATGTGCGCTTTTCTGTATCGCTCGACCGACCGCGGCCTGACCTTCGGGCCCGGGGTCCAGCTCGACACGTTCAACAGGTACGCAGGACATCCCCATGTCGTCGCTGACCGGGACCACATCATCTGCGATTACTTCGGGAATGGCCGGGAAGTCCGTGACACGATTATCGCCGAGGCCCGCACATTCTACACGCAGGCCGATTCCTGGGGCAGTCCCGTAGCGGTTACTAATCTCGACTTTCTTCATGAATTGTACTACAGCGGAACACTTGCCATCTCCGGCGACGGCCGCGTTCACACCGCGCTGATGGTCTCCGACACAGCACATGGCTACAACATATGTTACGCGTCTTCGTCGAACCACGGCGTCACCTGGTCCAACCTCGAGGTCGTCAACGACGATACAGCCAGACTCGGACGCTGGTACCCGGAGATCGTCGCCGACTCGGCCGGGCACGTCTACGTGGTCTGGACGGCCGACGGTAAGATCTGGTTCTCGACCAACAGCCCTCTGCCTGGCATCGCCGCGGAAATGTCTAACGCCGAACTGCGGGCGGCGAACAACAGCCCGACCGTCGTCCGCAACGTCCTGTTCCTGCCGAAAATGGGGACTGTACCTTCAGGGACTGTACCCATTTCCGGGCCTTGGCTAATCGACATCGGCGGTCGGAAGGTGATGGACCTGCAGCCGGGCGAGAATGACGTGCGGGCGCTGGCCCCGGGCGTCTACTTCATGCGTCAGGCGTCCAGCGTGGAGCATCAAGCGTCGAACGTCAGCAAGGTTGTCGTCACGCGATAGCTGTTTGACACAGGCGCGGAGCAAGTTAGGCTGAAGGCAGTGGTGAGGTAGAACCGTACGTTCGGGGGGGGCGGGGTTTCCCGCCCCTCCGAGATTGGAGTTCTTGTGAGGAGACTACTGCTCATCATGATTCCCGCAGCGCTTTTCGCGCAGGTTGAGGTGGATACGGTCGTGCGTCTGCCCGGTAGATTGATGCAAGGGTACTTTGTCCCTGAACTCAACCGGCTTTACGCAGTTA